>JACDAF010000183.1 GCA_013695575.1 Chloroflexota bacterium
CGCCGAGGAGCTCCGCGACCTGGTTGTTCCCGAGGACGGAGACGAGCCAACCGAGACGGCGACGGACTTCGGGCGGAACGGCGGCCTTGGTCCGTGTTCGTGGAGCGAGCGGCTTGCGGATCGCCCCAGCGGCAGCCCTCATCGTCACCCAACAAATTCTGTTGGGTCAGCGTGCTCCCGTCAAGTCCCCCGCTCGCGGCATGCCACGTCGCATCCCGGCCCTCACTTCGGACTTCAGATCCCGGAGCGCCCTGCGGCAGCCTCCGGCGTCATGGCGTCCGTGAACAGGCGGTAGAACGCGCTCGCCCGCGTCATCCGGAGGTCCCGCAGACCCGCGGAGATCTTCTCGTCGCTCATCTCGCCGGCGGTCTCGACGTGGATCACCCCGTAGTCGCGGATGAGCGAGAGGGGGAACGGGCGGGCGAGCTGTGCGTCCTGGATGTGGTTCAGGAGCAGCGCGGTCTGGTGGCGGTTGAAGACGCCCCAGCGGGTGACGACGCGCCGCTCGGTGAGGATGAACCAGCGGGCACGCCACGGGATCCAGCGCACCAGCAGCCAGAGCGCGAGCACGACGCCGGTGACTGCCATGAAGCCGGCGAGCCCGGGCTGCGTCTGCGAGAGGGCCACGGCCGCGGTGAGCAGCACGACGAGCAGGAGGACCAGCGGCTCCCAGAGGAACAGCGGGCGGCTCGCGATGAGCACGCCCTCGTTCGGCTCGAGGATGACGTCGCCGGGGATGCGATCGCGCATCGGCACGCCGATGAGTTTAGGGGCGTACGACGCCGGCGAACCCGTTCCGGGTACGCGCTACGCCGCGGCGGTCTCTGGCACGCCTGTCGTGGACTCGACGAGATGCTGGAGGAGCGGAAGCGCCTCGCCGGCGGCGCCCACCTCGCCGATGCCGCGCAGCAGGTGCAGGGCGCGGCTGCGATGCGAGGCGATCTCTCGATCGATCAGCTCGCGGATGCCGAGGTCGTCGAGGATCTCGCGCACCCGCTCGACGCTCGCCTGCGGCAGCGGGGCCGCCCGACCGTAGAGCTCCGCGAGCTCCGCGCCCACTTTCGGGCTCGCACGCTCGAACGCGAGGACCATCGGCAGCGTCTTCTTTCGCTTGGTCAGGTCGTTCAGCTCGAGCTTGCCGGTGCGGTCGCTCGTGCCCCAGACGCCCATGAGGTCGTCGTGCGCCTGGAACGCCTGACCGTAGTCGTCACCGAAGCGCGCGAGCGCGTCGCGGAGCCGCTGGTCGTCCGTCGCGAGGACCGCTGCGCCCTCGGCGCTCGCGGCGATGAGGGCGCCGGTCTTGCGCGCCACCATGCCCCGGTAGCGGTCCGCTGTCACGTCGGTCCGGGTCTCGAAGCTGATGTCGAGGAACTGGCCCTCGCACACGCGCACGCACGCCTCGTCGAGCAGGCAGGTGAAGTCGAGGATCCGCTCCGCCGGAAAGCCGCGCCCGCGCAGCCGCTGGACCGCGAGGCGCGAGACGGCGTACATGCCGTCGCCCGTGTTGATGGCCTGCGGCTCGCCCCAGACCGACCACACGGTGGGGCGGTGGTGGCGCGTCGGGTCCTGGTCCTCGATGTCGTCGTGGATGAGCGTGAAGTTGTGCAGGAGCTCGAGCGCCGCCGCGGCCGGCATGACGCGGCGTGGATCGCCGCCAAGCGCCTCGAAGATCAGCGCGCACAGCAGCGGCCGCAGCCGCTTGCCGCGCGTCGGCTGGAGCGCGTCGAGCCCGAGGTGGTACAGCATCATCCCGTAGAACGGCTGGAGGTGGGGCTCCGAATGCGCGAGCACCGCCTTGATCTCCTCGTCGATCGCGGCGACCCGGGACGCGAGCGGGGACGCGTTCTGCACCGGCGTTCGATCATACGGTCTAGCATCCATTGCGATGGCGTCGCGCACATACCGTGCCGAAGCGATCGTCCTCAAGACGCTCGACTTCGGTGAGGCCGACCGCATCCTCACGCTCCTCACGCGTCACTTCGGAAAGGTCAGCGTCGTCGCAAAGGGCATCCGTCGACCGACGAGCCGTCTTTCCGGGCATGCGGAGCCGCTTGCGCACGCCACCTTCCAGATGGCGCGTGGTCGAGAGCTCGACGTGCTCACCGGCGCCGAGTCCCGCGCGGCATTCCGGACCTTGCGCGACGATCTCGGGTCCATCGCGGCCGGGTGGTATGTCGCGGAGCTCGCCGATCGGTTCACGGCCGACCACGCGCCCGCCGCACCCGTGTTCGACCTCGTCGAGAACGCGCTCCGCCACCTCGAGGCTGGCCACCCAGCGTCGCTGGTCTGCCGCTGGTTCGACCTGCACCTGCTTGACCGCTCGGGGTTCCGGCCCGAGCTCGGCCGCTGCGTGCAATGCGAAGGCGTTTTGCCCGAGACCGAGAACGTCTGGAGCCCGCTGGCGGGCGGGGTGATCTGCGCGGGGTGCCGGCGGGCGCCCGATCAGGT
>JACDAF010000205.1 GCA_013695575.1 Chloroflexota bacterium
TCGGCGAGCTCGATGCGCGCGGCTGGATCCTGTTCATCGCGCTCCACGACGCGCTGCACCTCCATCAGGCGGCAGCGGTGGTGCGCACGCCGCGGTGACGACGCCCGTCAGTCAGGACGAGACGAGAGCCAACGAGCGTGCACTGTGGCCCACGATCGGCAGGAGGAGCTCGCGCCAGAGCGCGTAGCCCCGGGCGTTCAGGTGGAGCCGGTCCGCGACGAACAGGTCTTCGCGCGGCCCGCCGTCGGGCCGGAGCATCGGCGAAAACACGTCCACGTACAGAAGCCGCGGATCCGCGGCGGCATAGCCGCGCACGAGGGCATTCGCCGCCCGAATCTGGTCGACGAGAGCCCAGCTCGCGAGCGGTCTGCGCGCATGCGGCGAGGGCGAGCGCGGTGAGGAGGAGCAGAGCGCCTCGCATGGACGGACCATGCGTACGTCCAGAGGTGCGGGCTGACACGAGGGTCCTCCGAGACTCGTGCCGCAGCCGCGCACGGAACACGTTCCTATTGTGGACAGGTGGACGAGGCCAACGACCGTCTGATGGAAGACTCCGCGACAGACCACGACGTGCTCGTACTCGCGAAGACCGTCGCGGCGAACGACTTCCCGGTCGAGCGCGCCTCGGTCATCGGCATCGACCGCGAGAGCGGACGGCTGCTGCGGCTCACGCCGTTCCCGTGGAAGGGCGCGGACACCGACCCGCCGATCCTGCGCTGGGCATGGATCCAGGTGCGCACGGTGGCGGCCGCGTTCGACCCGCGGCCCGGTTCAGCTGGTGTCGAGGGCGAGGTGCTGCAGACCGCGTACGTCGAGGCGAAGGACGGCTGGCGGCTGCGCTGGCCGTTCGTGCGAGCGCACCTCCACGGCTCGGTCGAATCGCTCCAGGAGAGCGTGCGCGCGGGCGCCGTCAGCGCCGGTTTCGTGAAGCCCGGTCCCGAATGGGATCTCATGCAGCTGCCCCTGCGCGTGAGGTTCCGGTGCGCGAGCGAAGATTGCAGGGGACCCCACGAGCTGCCGGTGCTGGATTGGGAGCTTCATGAGATGTCGCGAGCGGCGCGCGAGCGGCACGGGGCGGTCTGGGCCACGAAGTTCCGCGAGACCTGGGGCCGCGGGCTCGTGGAGAAGTACGACGTGCACGTCCTGGTGTCGTCGTACGCGCAGTCACCCTCGAAGCTGTATGTGGCCGGGCTGTTCTACCCGCCGCGCGAGCGCGAGGACGACCACGCGCATGCGCACCATGCGCAGCACCGTGCCCATCTGCGCGATGCGCCCGCATAGCGCCGCCCTGCAGGAGGAGACCCGGGTCGCATCACGCCCTCCGTCAGGCGAGGGAGGACGTTGCCCGACCGCGGCGCGGGGATCATCTAGAGCTGTCCGGCGAGCTCCGGGGGTGCGTCGGTACGTCTGGCGCCGAGCTCGCCTTCCTTGCCGTGATACCCGTGCGGGAAGATCCGCAAGAGGAGGTAGGTGCCCGTCACGGGATCGTCCACGCGCTCGATGATGCGTGACGGTCCCCACTTCGAGTCGAACTGATCGCTCACCGACGGCTTCGCCACGCCCGGATCGAAGCCGACCTTGTCCCACTGCAGCACCGCGTAGCCGCGAACGACGCGCTCCTCGTCGCCGCCCGCGTCGGGACGCCAGGTGTGGGTCCCGTCGTGCTGCCGCTGACACACGGCGGGCGAGCCGGAGTGCATCGTGACCCACTTGTGGATGTCAGCGTCCTTGGTCTGCGCGCCCTGCGGGTAGGCCTCGCGATGCAGCCGCTCGCCGTCGGTGCAGAGGTAGTAGAAGAGCACGCTCGGAGTCTACGTATCTTCCCGCGCCCGTCGCCGCCTTGCCCCGTGGCCGAAGGGCCTGCCCTCGCTCCACCATCTCAGAATGATGCTCATGGCCCGGACCATCAGCGTCCATGGATGCCGCATCCGCGCGATCGAGGCTGGTCCGGCCGACGGTGACCCCGTTCTCTGCGTACACGGCCTCGGTGGGTGGGCAGAGAACTGGAGGGAGACGCTGCCGGCGCTTGGCGACGCCGGGTTCCGCGCGGTGGCCATCGATCTCCCCGGGTTCGGCCAAAGCGAGGTCCCTTCCCGAGTCTCGTACTTCCGTGGTGAGGGGGCGCTGTACGCGCGACTCGTTCCCGGAGTGCTCGACGCGCTGGGCATTCGCCACGCACACGTGCTGGGGCACTCGCTCGGAGGCGCGGTCGCCTACATGGGCACGGTGAGCGCGCCGGATCGCGTACGCAGCCTCACGCTCGTC
>JACDAF010000214.1 GCA_013695575.1 Chloroflexota bacterium
ATCGAGGGCCTCGGGGAGGGGAATCTGGCGGCGGGCTTCCGCTACGCGCTCGCCGTCGGCGTCGTCTGCGGCGCGATCCAGATCCTGCTGGGCCTCGTGAAGGCCGGCAAGATGACGAACTTCTTCCCGTTGTCGGTCGTGCACGGGATGCTCGCCGGCATCGGGGTCATCATCATGTCGCGCCAGATCCACGTCGCGCTTGGCGCGACCGTCGACACGGCCCACGGGGTGATCCCGAAGGAGTGGCCGGTGCTGCACGGTCTGAACCCGCTGCTCGCGATCCCGCAGAGCCTCACACATCTCACGCCGAACGTCGCGCTCATCGGCGCGGTGAGCGTCGCGATCATGGTCCTCTGGCCGATGCTCAAGAAAGTCGCGAAATTCGTGCCCGCGCCGCTGGTCGCGGCGGTCGTCGGTGTCGGACTCGCAGGGGTCCTCGGCGTCGCCAGCCAGCCGAAGTTCATGCTCGACCTGCCCGAGGGCGGGCTCCTCGGCGGGCTCGCCACGCCTGACTTCTCGAAGATCACGAGTGGCGACTCGATCCGCTGGATCGTCGCCTACGTCTTCGTGGCAAGCCTCGAGTCCCTGCTCACGGCCGCCGCGGTGGACAAGATGGACCCGTTCAAGCGCCGCTCGAACATGAACCGCGAGTTCATCGGCAAGGGCGTCGGGAACATGGTGTCCAGCCTCATCGGCGGTCTGCCGATGATCGCCGAGGTCGTGCGCAGCTCGGCCAACGTCTTCAACGGCGCGAAGACGCGGTGGTCCAACTTCTTCCACGGCGCGTTCATCCTCGTGTTCGTGATGCTCCTTCCGTTCGTCCTCGAGATGATCCCGTTGGCCGCCCTCGCCGGGATCCTCATGGTCGTCGGCTTCAGGCTCGCGCATCCCCGGCAGTTCGTGCACGCGCTGCACATCGGGAAGGAAGAGCTGCTCTTCATGGTCGTCGCGGTGATCATCGTCGTCGCCGAGGATCTGCTGATGGGCGTCCTCGCGGGCGTGCTCGTCGGGCTCGTCACGGCGCTCGTGCGCGGTACCTCGCTGGGCAATCTGTTCAAGCCCCGGATCGAGCAGACCGAGGACCCGGTCACAGGCAGGACCACCCTTCGGATCCGCGGGGCGCTCGGCTTCGGCAACTTCGTCGGCGTCCGCGGCCGCCTGGACAAGCTTCCCGCCGCGAAGACCGTCGTGCTCGACTTCACGGAGGCCCGGTTCATCGACCACACCGTCGTGGAGCGCCTCGAAGACTGGGAGGCGGAGTACGAGCGGGAGGGCGGCCACGTCGAGCGCCTCGGCATGGAGGGGCTGCAGCCCTCCGGCCACAGCCCGGTCTCGGCGCTGGTCAGGACGCAGCCCGCCTAGTGTCGCGTTCCGGGACACGCCGCTAGTGCCGATCCTCAGCGCGATCGCGTGGACGCCGCTGGTCGGTCTCCTCGCCGTGCTGTTGCTGCCGAACCGGGCGCTCACCGCGATCCGTGCGACGGCGATCGGGGCCGCCGCGATCTCCTTCGTGCTCTCCTGGAGCCTGCTCTTCCGGTTCGACCGCGCCAGCGCGGGCCTGCAGTTCGAGGAGCGCTACCCCTGGATCCCGGAGCTCGGCATGACCTACGCCATCGGCGTGGACGGGCTGTCGCTGCCGCTTCTCCTGCTGTGCTCCCTCGTCACGCTGGTCGCGTTCATCGCGTCGCTCGGGATCACCGAGCGAGTGAAGGCCTACTTCGCGTTCTTGCTGCTGCTCGAGTTCGCCATGCTCGGGGTGTTCCTCGCCCAGGACTGGTTCCTCTTCTACGTCTTCTGGGAGGTCAGCCTGGTCCCGATGTTCTTCCTCATCGGGCTCTGGGGTGGCGCGCGGCGCGACCTCGCCACGATGAGCTTCTTCCTCTACACGCTCGGTGGCTCGATCTTCATGCTGCTCGGCATCATCGCCGTCTACCTGAACGCCGACCCGCACACGTTCGACATGCGCGAGCTCGCCGAGCGGGGAAGAGGCTGGACCGTGGCGTTCCAGATCGGCCCCTTCCTCGCCTTCTTCCTCGGGTTCGCGGTGAAGATCCCGGTCTTCCCGCTCCACGGCTGGCTGCCGCTCGCGCACGTGGAGGCGCCGACGCCGGTGAGCATCGTGCTCTCCGGCGTGCTGCTCAAGATGGGCGGCTACGGACTGCTGCGCGTGGCGGGCCTCCTCCCCGGAGCCCTGGAGTGGTTCGCGCCCTTCCTGCTCGCCCTCGGCCTGGTGAACATCCTGTACGGCGCGCTGCTCGCGTGGCGGCAGACCGATCTCAAGGCGATGGTGGCCTTCTCGTCGATCGACCACATGGGATTCGTCCTCATCGGCATCGCGGCACTCAACGTCGTCGGCTTCACCGGCGCCCTGCTCATGATGGTCACCCATGGCGTCATCACCGGCGCGCTGTTCCTGCTCGTCGGCGCGCTCTACGAGCGCACGCATACGCGCGAGCTCGGCGACTACGGCGGGCTCATCTCGCGCATGCCGGCGTTCTCGATCCTCCTGACCCTCGCGATGCTGGCCTCCATGGGATTGCCCGGCCTGGCGCAGTTCGTCAGCGAGTTCCACGTTCTCGTCGGGGCCTTCCAGCGCTGGGGCCTCTTCGTCGTCGTCGCTCTCATCGGCATCCTCGTCACCGCCGCGTACTCGCTGCGCGTGGTCGGCCAGGCGCTCATGGGCCCGCTCGATCCGCGCTGGGCCGGTATCGCGGACCTCCGTGGACGCGAGCTGGTCGCGGTCGTCCCCCTCGCGGCGCTGATGATCGGGATCGGCCTGTTCCCGAGCGCCGCCCTGTCTCTCACGGGTCCCACGCTCGAGACCCTCGGCGCGCTCTTCGTGGCGCGGTGACCGGCCGGGACGAGGTGCGGGAGCACCTGGCACACGAGATCGCGCACGTCAGTCACCTGCTGCCGAGCCAGGGACCCATCGGCACCTTCATCCACCACAACACGCTGCACGGCCTGCAGCACCTCCCCTTCCACGATGCCCTGGCCGAAGGGCAGCGCATCCTCGGCGGCCGCGGGTACCTCTCGGCGGAGACGTTCCGCCGCCATCACGCGTCCGGCCGGATCTCCGGCGACGACATCGACGCGGCGCTGGCCGAGGCGAGCGCGGACGCGGAGCGCGCGCCGATCGCCCGCGGGACACGCGACATCACCGCGTGCGAGGTCCGTCGCGCGCACCTCGTGCACGGCGTCGAGCCGCTCGATCCCTCCTCGCTCTCGTTCCGCCACGACGAGGAGGGCCTGCTGCGGCGCCTGCGATCGGACGTCCCACCGGCTGCTCGCGCGGCGATTATCGCTGCGACGGCGGCGGAGCTCGAGGCGAGCCTCGCTGACATCGGACAGGGCAGCAGCGTCGCCGACTGGCTGCTCGTGCACACCGGCGTCGATGTGCCCGCCTGGGTGCGCGACGAGCTCGAGCGCTCTCCCGCCGATCCCGATGAGCCGGTGGATGCTCGCCGGATCCGCGCGGAGTCGCGGGCGCTCGAGACCCTGGCGCCGCGTCACTTCGGGACGCGCGGAACGCTCGACGGGCTCGCGCGCGCGCTCCGGCGGGACCTCGAAGCGCACGCGGTCGCGAGCCTCTGGCAGGCCTGCCTCGCCGCCTACGGGCTGCGAGATCCGCTCTCGCCGAGCGACCCGCGGACGCTCATGGCCCGCGACCCGCGCGCGGGCGCCGAAGCGCTCGCGGTCGCGCTGCGCGAGATCGAGGGCTCGGACGGGCCGCCGAGCCGCGCGATGACCGAGGCGGCGGCGGCGGAGGCCGCGCTCGCCATCGATGGCGCGACGGGCGCGGGGACCCACGCCGAGCTGTTCCGCGACCTCTGCGGCGAGGATGTCGCCGAGAAGGTCGACGTGCTCGTGATCAAGCGCTGCGCCGCGTTCCTCGATGAGGGTCAGGCGGCCTGGCGCCTGCCGCACCGCGACCTTGGCTTCTACCGGTCCTGGCGCGCGCTCACCGGATCGGACCGCTCGCTCGATCTCGAGGACGCGCCGGGCTGGCGCGAGCGGCTCGCGGGGCTGCCGGAGCGCCCGGACGACGCGGTCATCGCCTTCCTCGAGGAGCTCGGCGTGCCGCGGGAGCGGTGGGGCGACTACTGCGGCCGGCTGCTCATACGGCTCCCCGGCTGGGCCGGGCTCATCAGCTGGCGCGAGAGCCGTCCTGCGTATCCCCGCCAGCAGGTCCAGCCGATCGCGCTCGTCGACCTCCTCGCGGTGCGCCTGTTCTACGAGACGGCCCTGCTGCGAGGCTTGTCGCTCAGGACCTGGGGCATCGAGCCGTCGGCGGCCGCTCTCCGGGAGCACTTCCGCGAACGGCCATCGGAGGCTGTCGTGCGCCGGGCCCTCCATCGCGGCGAGCTGCCGGACGGCCTCGCGGAGCGCGCGCGCACCCGCGTGCGGGGGGCGACCGGCGCGGCCCTCGACTGGGACGTGCTCGGCGAGATGGTCTGGCGCGTGCGTCAGGCACGCGGGTCCGACGAGCTGCTGGCCCGGGGGGCGTGGCGGCTCTTCCAGCTCGCGCAGCTCCTCGGCCTCGCGGCCGGCGAGGTCCGAGCGCTCGCGCCCGACGAGCGCGACCGCCTGCTCGGCGAGCTCGATGCGTTCGGTCAGGCGGCGCAGGATGCCGTCTGGCTCGCGGCCTACGAGCGCCACTACCGCGACGAGATCCTGAA
This sequence comes from Chloroflexota bacterium, assembly GCA_013695575.1. Lineage (GTDB taxonomy): Bacteria > Chloroflexota > Limnocylindria > P2-11E > P2-11E > JACDAF01. The sequence goes on from JACDAF010000214.1 coordinate 4,680, forward strand.
CGCGCTTGCGCAGAACCGGGGACGGGGCCGCTGGCGGACACGCCCGAGGCGGCCGAGCGCCCAGGTGGTCTTCTGCATCGACGAGCGCGAGGAGGCGATCCGGCGCCACCTCGAGGAGATCGGGCCCCTCCACGAAACCCTCGGGGCCGCCGGCTTCTTCGGCATCGCGATGCGCTATCAGGGCTTCGAGGAGCACGCGAGCACGCCGCTCTGCCCGCCGGTCATCACGCCGATCCACCACGTGGCCGAGGTCGCCCGACCGCCGGAGGCGCGGCGCCTGCGCGTCCGGGAGGGGCGCTCGAAGTGGTGGGAGGCCTTCCACAACGCCTACTGGGAGACCAAGCGGAACTTCCTCTCCGCCTACTTCCTCGTCGACCTCGTCGGCCTCTTCCAATCGGTCCCGCTGTTCGCGGCGGTGCTCGCGCCGCACCGGACCGCCGCGGCGCGGGCCCGGCTCGGCCGGAGCCTGCTCCCCGAGGTCCGGACCGCGCTCGCGGTCACCCGGAGCGCCGACGTCTCGGAGCATCCTGCGTCCCGGCTGGAGGGCTTCACCACGGCCGAGCAGGCCGAGCGCATCGAGGCGATGCTGCGCAACATCGGTCTTGTGACGGGGTTCGCGCGGCTCGTGGTGTTCACCGGTCACGGCTCGTCCAGTGTGAACAACCCGCACGAGTCGGCGCACGACTGCGGGGCCTGCGGCGGCAAGCACGGCGGGCCGAACGGCCGCGCCTTCGCCGCGATCACGAACCGCGCGGAGGTCCGCGCGCTCCTGCGCGAGCGCGGGATCGACATTCCGGGCGACACCCACTTCGT
>JACDAF010000238.1 GCA_013695575.1 Chloroflexota bacterium
TAACGCTCAGGCCCGTGACGAGCGCGAGCGTGAAGCAGGAGTTCACGAGAGGACGTTTGAACTCGGTCTGCGATGCGTAGTGCGCGTCGAAGTGGATCGGGTTCGTGTTGAGCGTGAGGTTCGTGAACCAGATGTTGTCGGTCTCGGTGATAGTGCGCCCGAGCGGATGTGTGTGAACGTCGCCGACCGCGTAGTCCTCGAAGCAGCGGCCCTCGGGTGTGTCGTTCACCGTTGGCTCCCCCGCTCCGCGAGGGCCAGCACCCGCCGTGCCGAGACGACGACGGGCATGTCGATCATCCGCCCGTCGAGCTTCGCGATACCACTGCCGCTCACGACCGCGGCGTCGAACGCCTCGATGATGCGCCTCGCGCCTGTCGTCTCCTCGGCCGTCGGGGTGAGGGCCGCATTCACGGCACCCACGTGCGAGGGGTGGATGACGAACTTGCCACTGAAGCCGAGCTGGCGCGCGGCACGCGCCTCCCGGCCCGCACCAGCGGCGTCGCCGAGGTCGAACCATGGGGTGTCGATCGCCGACACACCGGCCGCGGCGGCCGCGAGGCCCACCAGAGCGCGCGCCGTCGGGAACTCGCCGATCTCGCGCGTGCGCGCGACGCCGAGGTCCGCCGAGAGGTCCTCTCCGCCGAAGCCGAGCCCGATGACCCGTGGATCGGCGTCGGCGAGGTCGAGCGCGCGAAGCACACCGCGTGCGGTCTCGATCTGCACGAGGATCGCGCTCACGTCGGCAGGCACACGGCGCACGTCGTCGGGGCGTGCGCCCTTCGGCAGCACGATCCCCGGCGCTCCTGCCGCGACGGCCGCGGCGACATCGGCCAGAAAGCGCTCGTCGGGCACGGGGTTCACGCGGACGAACATCCACGGGGACTCCCCACCCAGGCGAAGCCCCCGCACGACCTCGCGCGCGCGCTCCTTCTCGTCGGGTGCGGTCGCGTCCTCGAGATCGACGATGACGGCGTCCGTCCCGGTGGCGACCGCCTTCGGGATCCACTCGGGCGCGCGGAGCGCCGGCACGAACAGCCAGGTGCGCGGCGGCGACGCGCGCAGCCGTTCGACGGTGATCGTGGTCATTGGCGCAGCTCCTCGCGGATCGCGTCGCCGTGCTCGTCGAGGGCGGGAACGGCGCCCATCGGGATGTGCACACCGCTGATGTTGAACGGAGGGAGCAGCGCGCGCACCTCGCCGCCGGGGGTCGCGACCCGCGCCCAGCGCCCACGCTGCTCGAGCTGCGGATGCGCGACAAGCTCCTTCACGGTGCTGCGCGAGCCGAACGGCACATCCGCGGCGGCGAGTCGCTCCTCGGCCGCGCGTCGCGTGAGCAGGCGCAGCGCATCCTCGATGAGCGGCTCGAGCGTTCCGCGCAGCCGGACGCGCCCCTCGTTCGTCGCGAAGCGCGGATCGCCCGCCAGCGCCGGCCGTGCGAGCACGTCGCGGCAGAGCCGCTCCCACTGGCCCTCGTTCTGGACCGCGAGCATGACCTCGCCGTCGGCGCAGCGGTACGGGCCGTACGGGACGATCGTCGCGTGACGCGTCCCTGTCCGCGCGGGCGCCCGATCGCCGTACAGCTGGTGGTAGGCGGGCGTCATCATCCACTCGGCGAGGCAGTCGAAGAGCGAGATGTCGATGCGCCGGCCCAGGCTGTCGGCATCGCGCAGCCGAAGCGCCGCGAGGATCGACGTGCACGCGTAGAGGCCGCCGGCGATGTCGGCGATGGAGATGCCGACCTTCGCCGGCGACTCCTCGGTGCCGGTCACGTCGATGAGGCCGGCCTCCGCCTGGATGAGCAGGTCGTACGCCTTGCGCTCGCGGTACGGCCCGTCGACCCCGTAGCCCGAGATCGAGCACGAGATGAGACGCGGCCACCGCGCGTGGACCGCGTCCCAGCCGAGACCGAGACGCTCGACGGCGCCCGGCCCGAGGTTGTGGACGAACACGTCCGCGCGGCCGAGCAGAGCCTCGAGGGTCTCCCGGTCATCGGGCCGTCTCGCGTCGAGCGCGATGCTGCGCTTGCCGCGGTTCAGCCAGACGAAGTAGGCGGACTGTCCCTTCACGACCGAGTCGTAGCGCCGAGCGAGGTCGCCGCCATCGCGCCGCTCGATCTTCACGACGTCCGCGCCGAGATCCGCCAGGTGCCGCGTGCAGAACGGGCCCGTCACGACCTGCTCGAGCGCGACGACGCGGACGCCCTCGAGCGGCAGCATCACCGACCTCCGCTCCACTCCGGCATTCCGGAGCCACCCTGCCGGTGCATCAGTACGACTTCGGGAGGCCGAGCACATGCTGCGCGACATAGGCGAGGACGAGGTTGTTGTTGATCGGCGCGACGGTGTAGAGCCTGGTCTCGCGGAACTTGCGCTCGACGTCGTACTCGGTCGCGAAGCCGAAACCGCCGTGGGTGTCGAGGCACACATTCGCGGCCTCCCACGACGCCTCGGAGGCGAGCAGCTTCGCCATGTTCGCCTCCGGGCCGCAGGACGTGCCCGCATCGAAGAGCCGCGCGGCCTTCCAGCGCATGAGATCGGCCGCCTCCGTGTTCGCGTGCGCTCGCGCGAGCGGGAGCGCGACACCCTGGTTCTGACCGATGGCCCGGCCGAACACGATCCGGCGTTTGGCGTACGCGACGGCCCGCTCGATGAACCAGCGCGCGTCGCCGATGCACTCCGCGCCGATGAGGATGCGCTCCGCGTTCCAGCCGTCCAGGATGTAGCGGAAGCCCATCCCCTCCTGGCCGATGAGATTCTGCGCGGGGATCGCGAGGTCGCGGATGAAGAGCTCGTTCGTGTTGTGGTTGATCATCGTGTCGATCGGCCGCGCCTCGATCGCGTCTCCGGCGACCTTGATGTCGACGAGGAAGACCGAGAGTCCCTTCGTCTTGTCGTCGAGCTCGTCGTACGGTGTCGTCCGCGCGAGCAGGAGCATGAGGTCGGACTGGAGGAAGCGGCTCGTCCAGATCTTCTGGCCGTTCACGATGTAGCGGTCCCCGTGCCGCACCGCCATCGTCTGGATCCGGGTGGTCTCCGAGCCGGCCGTGGGCTCGGTGACGCCGAAGGCCTGCAGGCGTAGCTCGCCCGAGGCGATGCGCGGCAGGTACATGCGCTTCTGCTCCTCGGACCCGTGCCGCAAGAGCGTGCCCATGACATACATCTGCGCGTGGCACGCTGCGGCGTTCCCGCCCTGACGCTGGATCTCCTCGAGCACCACGCTCGCCTCGCCGACGCCGAGGCCGCTCCCGCCGTATTCCTCAGGGATGAGCGCCGCGAGCCAGCCGGCTTTCGTGAGCGCGTCCACGAACTCAACCGGGTAGCGCTTGGCCTGGTCGACCGCACGCCAGTACGGATCGCCGAACCCGCGGCAGATCTCACCGACCGCGGACCGGATGTCGGCGTGCTCGACGTCGTGGGCGGTCATCCCGGTCATGGCGCCGAATCATGGGCCACGGCGTGGTGTGTCGTTTGTCGATCCTTCGGCGATCTCGACGGTGCGCCGCGCCTTCCAGGCCACCTGCTCCCAGCGCTTCCGGAACGCGCTGTAGGCCATGTCGGAGAGGCCGATCCGGATGCTGTAGCACGTGAGCCGTTCCCCACAGCGAGGCACCGCGAGTCCGATCGCGTCGTAGTGGGCGCGCGCCTCAGCGGCGAAGTCGATGTTCCGCCAGGCCGGATACCAGGGTCGGTAGAAGACGAGCTTCGCGATGTCGTACAGGAAGTCGCCGTAGATCGAGCTGCCCCAGTCGAGGACCGCGCTGATCCGATCGCCGTTGACGAGCACGTTGAAGTTGATGAGATCGTCGTGGATGAGATGACGCTCTTCGGGACAGTGGTCCACGAGCTCGCGCAGCCGCGCGTAGCCCTCTTCGAATGGCCCGATCCCGGTCGGCGACGCCTCGAGCAGCTCCCGCACGACCGGCGCGCCGCGGGTGGCCGGTTCGGCGGCGACGGCAAGGAGCCATTCCCGCCAGGTCGGATGCGTGGTCGTCCCGTCGGCGCGCCAGCCGCCGAAGCCCGAGGCCCGGGACAGATCCACCGATCGCATCGCGTCGAGCGCGCTGAAGAGCGAGGGCAGGAGGCGACGCATGCCAGCCTCATCCAGGCCGTCGATGTGCTCTCCGGACATCCGTTCCGACAGCGCGTAGAACCCGTCGCCGGCGGGACCCCACTCGAGGATCGAGGGGATCGGGAGCGCGCTCGAGGAGTAGCGGGCGGCGTGGGCGTCCTTCTCGAAGTCTTCGTCGTACGCGCTGAACCGTGCGACGAGGTCCGCGTCTGCGGTACGTACCGAGTAGGCCGCGGACCACTCGCCCGGCCGCATCACCGTGATGCTGGCGGAGGCTCCGAACCGTTCGCGCAGGAACTCGATGGCCGTGGCCTTGTCCACGTGCGAAACCATACCGGCGACCAGATCGGTGCTGCTGGGCGGAACGCGCGGCCCGTGCGCGGCGATGTCGGGGGTTCCTTCCGCAGAGGGGCCCGACATCGGGAAGCGCACAGGCCCGCGTCTCGCCGGCCCGCACCGGTAAGATTCGGTCATGGCGCTTGCCCGGCCGCTCGTCACCCGCCGCGAGCTCCTGCGCATATTCGGCGAGGACCGCCTGGTCGCGGTCATCCGCACGGCCACGACCGAGGAGGCCGACCGGGCCGCGAGGGCGATGGCCGAGGGCGGTGTCCGGCTGGTGGAGATCACGCTCACCGTGCCGGACGCCTTCGAGGTCATCGAGCGGCTCGCGACCGATCGCGCGCTTGCCGAGCAGGGTGTCGTAGTCGGCGCGGGCACGGTGCTCTCGGGGCGACAGGCCGAGGACGCGCTCCTCGCGGGGGCGCGGTTCCTGGTCAGCCCCTGCCTGGTACCCGACATGATCGCGGCGTGCCGTGCGCGCGACGCGCTGTCGATGCCCGGCACCCTGACGCCGACCGAAATGCTGCAGGCTGCAGACCTCGGCGCCGACTTCATCAAGATCTACCCGCTCGCGACGATCGGTGGTCCGGACTACGTCACGAACGTCCGCCGCGCCCTCACGCAGCTCCCGCTCGTGGCAACAGGCAACATCACGCTCGAGGAGATCCCGGCGTACCTCCGGGCCGGTGTCGTCGGATTCGGCATCGGCGCGCCGCTCCTCGCCGGCGGCGCCGACGGCGCGCGCCGGTTCCTCACCGCCACGCGCCGCGCGGCCTAGTGTCCCGTCCGGCACGGACGGCGCGGGACCGTGAGGCGGCGGTGCCGGACTAGGGCGGCCGTGGCTCATCGGGCTCCAATCAGTTTCGCGGCGCTCACGGCGGTCGCGCTCCTTGCGACGGTGTGTAGCGCGGCGGCACCGCCAGAGGTCGCCCCCGGGATCGGCTCGACGGCGACGTTCCTCCTCGCGAACCCGTCCGGCATCGTCGGCCTCGATGAGGCGTGCCGGCCGCTCGGCGCGATCGCGAAGCTTCCGGCCCAAAGCGCGCCGGCGACACCGTCGCTCCACCCGGATGGACGGTCCATCGCTTTCGCGCTGACACAGGTCCCGAATCCGCGGACCGGGTTCGGCTCCGACATCTACAGCGTGGACCTCGACGGCACGCGGCTGCGGCCAGTGGTCGAGCACGAGGCCGAGAACGTCTTCTACGCCAGCCCGCGATACGACCCGGGCGGCTCGGTCCTGTACTTCCACCGGCGCGCGGCGCTCGTGGTGAACGGCCAGTACACCGGCAACGAGGACACGATCGAACGGCTCGACCTGAAGACCGGCGAGCGGAAGCGGATCCTGACCGATGCAGCGGATCCCACGCTCTCGCCTGACGGCCGGACCCTCGTGTACGTCCGCGTCGTGAATGGCCAGATCGAGAACCTCTGGACGGCGAACGCTGACGGGACCGCCGCCCACCAGTTCTTCCGTACAAAGGACACCTTCTGGTACCTGCAATCGCCCCGCTTCTCACCGTCCGGAGCTGAGGTCGCATTCTCCGCGGCGGGCCGCTCCAGCTCATACGGCGCCGCGGGCGGGCGGCACGCGCACCTCGGCGTGCCATCCGAGCTCTACCTCGCGCCGGCTGACGGGGCCGCCCTGCGATCGATCGGTCAGACGGGGGATGACGTCGTGCCGGCGTGGTCGCCGGATGGAAAGCGCATCGCCTACGTCGGCACCGGCGCGATCTTCACCGTCGATGTCGCGAGCCGGGACACCAAGACCTGCGCGCAGGGGCAGGACTTCTTCTTCGGCGACCTGCTGTGGCTGCGTTAGCGGCCGCCGTCGTGTGACGGTGCGCTCTTCGTTCTGTCGCCGCGGTCACTCCCCCACGAAGCCCTTCGAGTTCCCCAGGTGCGGGTAGACGCGCTCCTGCGCGATCGCCAGGAGCTGCCGAGCGTGATTGCGGTCGTGGTGGACCCACTCGTGGAGGAGATCGCGGACCGTGAGCCGGCCGACCTTCGGGTGTGTTCCCCAGCGGGCGAGCTCCGCCGGCCTCAGCGATCTGACCAGCGCGACGCTCTCCCGGCGCAGGGCGACGAGCTCGTCACCAAGCTCCGACGCGCTCCGCTCACAGTCACGCCGCTCGCGCTCGACCGCCTCCTGGTCCCAAGCGACCGCATCAGGGCCGTCGGCGGCGAGGAACTGCCGGATGCGGCCGGCAAAGCCGCGCCGCTCGGCTTCGATGATGTGACCGGTCACCTCCTTCGCGCACCACTCGCCGGACGCGGGATGGAACCCCGCGTCCTCGCCGAGCGCACCGAGCTCCCGGGCCACGGCGTCGCCTGACGCGGAGATGAGATCCGCGATGCGCTCGATCGAGAGATTCTCCGTCAACCCGTTCCTCCTCCAGGCCCTAGTGCTTCGCGCTCGGCGTGATCGAGGGCGAGTCCGCTCACGGCCTCGACGGGTCTAAGACCGTGAGGCGCGTGAAGTGGGAGCGGTAGAAGCCTCGATCGCGCGTCAGCAGACGATCGGCCTGCTCCTGCGCGTGAGCACCGACGAGGAAGTCCGTGACCAGGCGGACTCGGGCACCGCGGCGGTCCCGGTAGAGCCGCCAGGCGGCACCTGCGAGTCCCGCTGCGACCGCGTCGACGGCGCTGAAGGAGATGCCGAGCCCATCCAGAGAGCGCGCAGCCTCCTTCTGGCTCGAGAACATTGCGGCGGTCTCGGCCCAGACGACATCGCAGACCACGAGCTCGCCTTCGGCGAGGCAACGCTTGAGCGCGTCTCGCGACAGCGGGCCATGATCCGGATCCGGCGAGAGCACATCGATGAGAACGTTCGAGTCGACGGCAGTGATCACTCGTCGGGTCCGGGTCCCCGCATTCGGCGAATGAGCTCGTCGGTGCTCACACCGAGCCGCAGGATCCCGTAGACCGCATCCACGCGATCGCCCGGGCTGGTCTTCGTCGCGACCAGCTTGCCCTTCTGCTCCTCGAACTCCAGCACCTCGCCGGCTCGGATGCCGAGCCGCTCGCGCAACGGCTTCGGGATGGTGACCTGGCCCTTCTCGCTGACGATGGCTTTCATACCGTCAAGGTAGTGATTCCTACCTAGCCGGTCAACCTTCGGGCGGAGCCAGGCGAGCACGGCCAGGGCCCCCACCAGGGACAGGCCCACGGCAAGCGGGCTGCCCGGCCGTCGGCCGCACCTACGGGAAGCATCGTCGCAGCGGACGACGTCGTGGGCAGCGCGGCAGCGCGGCTCGAGATCACGCTGCGCAGGACCTTGTCGGACGCGTCCGCGGCGTATTGCCACTTTCCGTTGGGATCCCAGCGATCACTGCTGCCAGTGATGATCGTGCCGATGTTCAGGCGAGAAGGCTTCGCCTGGGCCCGGAAGTAGATCAGGCCCGGACCTCCGGCCACGTCCGGGATGTAGGGGAAGACATACATCGGCGGGCTGCCGCGCCCGTGAGGTAGAGCGACCTGGTCGAAGCCACGATCGCGGGCGAGCGGCGGTGGCGCGGGATCGGCTACGCGCGTGCCGCCATCGCGGGATCGCTCCCCGGCACGATCCGCCAGCCGGAGCGCGCGACGGTGCCGAACACGATGTCATCCGGCCGCACCGGCACGCGGTTCAGCTCCCGCCCGGTCGCGGCGCGGATCGCCGCGACGATCGCGGGCGTGCTCGAGATGGTGGGCGGCTCGCCCACCCCTTTCGCGCCGTAGGGCGCGTCCGGGTGCGGGTGCTCGACGAGATCGCACACGACCGGCGGCATGTCGAGGATCGTCGGCAGCAGGTAGTCGGTGAACGACGCATTGCGCACCTGCCCGTCGCGCAGCAGGACCTCCTCCATCACCGCGAGCCCGAGGCCCTGCGCGATGCCGCCCTCCAGCTGGCCGACGACGGCCTGCGGGTTGATGGCTTTGCCGACGTCCTGCGACGTCGCGACCTGGACCACCTTCACCAGGCCGGTGCCGAGGTCGACGTCGACCGTCGCCCGGTGCGCCGCGAAGAGGAAGGCGACGTGGCCGTGGTTCTGCGTGTGCCCATCGCGCTTCTCCGTGGGGCGGTGACGCCAGGCGACGCTGCGCTCGATCGGCTCGTCGAGCAGCGCCGCGAGCTCATCCATCGCCCGGCCTCGCGCGAGTGCGCGCTCCTCGAGCGCCGCCCGAACCTCGCGGCACGCGGCGAGGACCGCGCCACCGGTCATCCAGGTCTGCCGCGACGCCGAGCTCGAGCCGGCCGAGCCGATGGTCGTGTCCGGCGTCTCGACGATGACCTCCTCCACCTCGAGCGCGGTGCGCACGATCTGCTGGCACACCGTGACGATCCCCTGCCCGACCTCCGCAGCCGCGGTGTGCACGCGCGCGCGGATCCCGCTGTCGGTCCGTTCGAGCCGCACGCGCGCGTGCGACACGTCGTCGAACCCGTGCGAGTAGCAGACATTCTTGAAGCCGGCCGCGAACCCGGTGCCACGGCGGATGCCCTCACCGTGCGTGAGGTTCCCGGCCCCGCCGGGAAGCAGCAGCGGATCGCGCGACGGCCTGCCCGCGCGGAGCGGGTGCGCCACCTCGTCTGCCGGCATCGGCAGCGCCGCGCAGCGGCGGAGGAGGTTCGCGACGGGCTCGCTGCCTTCGACGGGCTGGCTCGTGATGATCCGGTCTCCGTCCTCCACGGCGTTGCGCGCGCGCAGCACGACGGGATCCATGTCGAGCGCCGCGGCGAGCTTGTCCATCTGCGCCTCGTAGGCGAAGCACGCCTGTACGGCTCCGAAGCCGCGCATCGCGCCCGCCGGCGGATTCGTCGTGTACGCGCCCACCGAGCGCACGCGCGCGTTCGGCACCCGGTACGGACCCGCGGCGAAGCAGCCAGCGTTCGCGACGACAGCGGATGTCGACGAAGCGTACGCGCCGCCATCGAGGACGATGGTGGCACGCACGTACACGAGCGTGCCGTCGCGGCGCGCGCCGTGCTCGTAGAAGAGCCGCGCGGGATGGCGGTGCACGTGCCCGTAGAAGGACTCCTCGCGACCGTAGCTCATGCGCACGGGACGCTTGGTCGCGAGCGCGAGGAGGCAGGCGTGGATCTGCAGGGTCACGTCCTCGCGCGCGCCGAACGCGCCGCCGACGCCGGCGAGGACGAGCCGCACCTGCTCATTCGGCAGCCCGAGCGCGGGCGCGATCTGCCCGAGGTCCTCGTGCAGCCATTGGGTCGCGATGTGCAGCGTCACGCCGCCGTCCGCGGTCGGGATCGCGAGACCAGCCTCCGGCCCAAGGGCCGCCTGGTCTTGCATCGCGACCTCGTACTCACCCTGGACGACGACCTCTGCCTGCGCGTCGGGATCGCCGTGCACGACGAGCACGTCGTCGATGACGTTGCCTCCCTCGTGCAGCGCGGGCGCGTCGGGTCCCAGCGCGGCGATCGGATCGCTCATCGGCGGAAGGATCTCGTACTCCACCACGATCGCCTTCGCGGCCGCACGCGCCTGGTCCGCCTCATCCGCCGCGATGATCGCGATGGCTTCTCCCGCGTAGCGCACGCGGCCCTCGGCGAGCACGGGCTGGTCACGCTTCATGAGTCCGAAGCGCTCGCGTGTGGGGAGGTCACGCTCGGTAAGGATCACGCGGACGCCGGATATCTCGCGCGCGGCCGTGACATCGACGGCGCGGATCAGCGCGTGCGGGTGCGGCGACCGCAGCGTGTGGCCGAAGAGCATCCCCTCCAGGTACAGATCGCTCGCGTAGGGAAACTCGCCGCGCACCTTGGGCACACCGTCGGGCCGCGGAGCCGACTCGCCTACGCCGCCGCGGACACGCGTGCGAGCGAGCGTCATCGCCGGTACATCGCGCGGGAGGCGCGCTGCACGGCGGCGAGTATCGTCCCGTACCCGGTGCAGCGGCAGAGGTTGCCGGAGAGGGCCTCGCGGACCTCGAGATCGGAGGGCTCAGGGTTCTCGCGCAGCAGCGCGTACGCGGCAACGATGAGCCCGGGCGTGCAGAACCCGCACTGGACCGCACCCGCGTCCACGAACGCCTGCTGCACCGGGTGCAGCACGCCGTCCGCGCCGAGCGACTCGACGGTCTCGATAGCGCGCCCGTCGGCGCCCGCGGTCAGCACGAGACAGCTGCACACGAGCTCGCTGTCCATGAGCACCGAGCATGAGCCGCACTCGCCCTGCTCGCACGCGTTCTTGCTGCCCGGCAGCCCAAGGCGCTCGCGCAGCGTGGTGAGCAGCGACTCGTGGTCAGGGACGGCCGTCTGGCGCGCGACGCCGTTCACGCGCAGTCGCACGTCGTTCACCCGAGCACCGCCACGCGCGCGAGCGCGCGAGCGGCCATCACCGAGAGCACGTGCGAGCGGTAGGCGGCGGTCCCGCGAACGTCGTCGATCGGTCGCGCCGCGGACGCGACGAGCGCGCCGAACTCCGCGCAGGCCGTCTCGGTCGGCGCGGCCTGCCGTTCCCAGCCGAGCTCGTCCAGCACGCCGGCGGCGAACGACTGCGCCCGGTCCGCGCGGAGGATGGTCGGGCCGCACGAGCCGAGCGCGACCCCGACCCGCCGGCGCGACGCGTCCACGACCAGGGCGAGGCTCGCGACCGCGATCACCATCGCGTTGCGCGTCCCGACTTTCATGAAGGTCTGCTTCGGCCCGGCAGACTCCCACTCGGCCGCGACGATGATCTCGTCACGCGCGCGCCCGTTGCGCTTCGGCCCGGTCATCCACTCCGCGAACGGCACGCGGCGCTCGCCCCGCACCGAACGCACGACGATCGTCGCCTCGAGCGCAGCGAGCACCGGAAGCGCGTCGCCTGCGGGCGACGACGTCGCGATGTTCCCGCCGATCGTGCCTGCGTTGCGGATCTGCGGCGAGCCGACCGAGCGTGACGCCTCGCGTAGCGCGGCGGACCCGGCGTCATCGGCAAGCAGCTGCGTGTACGTGACGCCCGCGCCAACGCGGACGCGGCCGCTACGCGAGATGCCGCGCAGCTCCTGCACGCGGTCGATCGCGACGAGTGCGCCGGGCCGCCGCCGGCCGAAGTTGATCTCGACCATGAGATCCGTCCCACCGGCAATGAGCTCTGCGCGTTCATCGACCGCGACCGCACGCGTCGCGTCGTCGACGTCGCGCGCGACGTGCACCGCCATCAGCTCGCCGTCACGCTCACGGCCATCAGCTCACCGTGGCACGCGCGGTCAGTGCCGAGCGCGCTTCGTTCGCCAGGACGAGGACCTCGCCGGGGTCATACCGGGTAGGACGTCGGTTCCGGATGAGGATCTCGCCGTTCACCATGACGTCGCGCACCGCGCGCGAGCCGCCGCCGAAGACGATCCGCGTTGCGGGATCGCCTCCCGGCGCGAGGCGCTCCGCGTCCAGGATCGCGATGTCGGCGCGGAACCCCGCTTGCAGCGCTCCAACGTCGCCGATGCCCAGCGCCCGCGCACCGTCGCGCGTCGCCATGAGCAGGACATCGGCCGCCGACAGCGCGGTCGCGCCGCCGTGCGAGCGCGCGAGCAGTGCGGCGAGCCGCGCCTCCTCGAAGCCGTCGAGGCGGTTGCTGCATGCGGCGCCGTCCGCACCGAGCCCGACGTTGACCCGGGCCGCGCGCAGCCTCGGGACGTCCGCGATCCCTGAGCCCAGCTTGAGGTTCGACGACGGGCAGTGCGCGACCGTGGTCCCGGTGTCGGCGAGGATCCGGATCTCCGCGCCGTCGAGGTGCACGCCGTGCGCGACGACGGCACGCTCCGAAAGCAGCGACACCTCGTCGAGGTAGGCGACGGGCGCGCGTCCCGTAGCCCCCTCGATGAGCGCGCGCTCGTCGGCGCTCTCGTTCGAGTGCGTGTGCACGAGCGTTCCCGTCATCCGCGACAGCGCCGCGACCTCCTCAAGCAGCTCGCGCGTGCACGAGAGCGCGAAGCGAGGCGCGTACGCGTAGCCGAGGCGTCCGCCGCCGTAGCCGTCCCAGCGCTTCCGGAGCCCGGCGCTCGCATCGAGCGACGCCCGCGTTGTCTCCAGGAGCCGCGCAGGGACACCTTCACCGGCGTCCATCATCGCCTGGCCGAACCGCGCGCGGATGCCGGAGGTCGCGAGCTCCTCCGCGACGGCGTCGCCACCGTGGCTCGTGCCCATGTCGAGGACGCAGGTGGTGCCGGTCGTCAGGAGCTCGTGCAGGCCCAGGCGCGCGCTCGCGCGGATGGACGCCTCGTCGTGCGCCGCCTCGAGCGGCCAGATGCGGCGGCGCAGCCAGTCCAGGAGCGGAAGGTCCTCCGCCGCGCCGCGCATGAGCGTCTGGACCAGGTGGACGTGCGTCTGGACGATCCCGGGCATCACGTAGCAACCCGACGCGTCGATGACCTCGCTGTCCCCGCGCGCCTCGACCCGGCCGACCTCCTCGATGCGTGAGCCCAGGACGAGCAGGTCGCCCCGCACGCCGCGCATCCCGTCGGGCGTGGTGAGGAGGGTGCCGCCGCGGATGAGGACGCTAGCCACGATCGGGCCTCACGAAGCGCCCGTAGCCGGGATCCGCGACGGACCGGCCATCGCGATACACGATGCGCCCTCGCACCAAGGTCGCGTGGATCAGCCCGCGAAACGTGCGCCCGAGGTACGGGCTCTGCCCGCTGCGCGTCTCCAGCGCGGCCGGTTCGAGGGTCCACTTCTGCCGCACGTCGAGCAGGACGATGTCGGCGTCGGACCCCGCCGCGATCCTGCCCTTCCGCGGCCAGAGGCCGAGGCGCTGCGCCGGCCTGGCTGCGAGCCGCCAGGCGATGAAGCCGAGGATCGCCGCCGGGTCGGGGGTCCCGGCGGCCCGCCGCAGCGCCGCGCTGAGCATCGACGGCAGCAGCGACTGCACGCCGGTCACACCGCCCCACGCCGCGAAGGCGTCGGGAGCCTGCTTCGACTCCGCCGCGCAGGGCGAGTGATCCGACGCAACGAGGTCGATGCGTCCGCCGAGCAGCGCCTCCCACAGCGCCTCGCGTTCGCGGCTGCTCCGGATCGGCGGGGCGCACTTCAGCGCAGCGCCGGCGCGACGGAGGTCGTCGTCATCGAACACGAGGTAGTGCGGGCACGTCTCGACGGAGACATCGACCCCAGCCGAGCGGGACAGCGCGACCACGTCGAGCGCCGCCGCGCTCGAGAGGTGCACGACATGGAGGGACGCGCCGGTCGCCTTCGCCGCGGCGCAGGCTCGCGCGACCGCACGGCGTTCGGCCTCGACGGGGCGCGAGGACGACCAGGCGTCGAGGTCGCGCGGTGCCTGGCGGAGCGCGGCCGTGGTCGCCTCGCGCACGAGGGCCTCGTCCTCGCAGTGGAGCGCCACGAGCAGACCGGTCGCCTTCGCGGCGGCAAGAGCATCGCCGAGTGCGGCGCCTGGGAGGCTTGGGAACTCGGGCACGCCGCTGTCGCAGAGGAAGCCCTTCACTCCGACCGCACCACGCTCCGCGAGCTCGCGGAGCGGGGGGCGATCGGCGCTCACGAGGCCGCCCCAGAGCGCGAAGTCGACGACGGAGGAGCGCTCCGCGGCCGCCCGCTTGGCATCGAAGGAGACGCCGTCGAGCGTGGGCGGCAGCGAGTTGAGCGGCATATCGACGACCGTCGTCGTCCCGCCGGACGCGGCGCCGCGGCTCCCCCGCTCCCAGCCTTCCCACACGGTCCGGCCCGGCTCGTTGAAATGGACGTGTGCGTCGACGGCGCCGGGCAGCGCGTACAGACCGCGCGCATCGATCTCCTCGTCCGCATCCGCTGCCCCGGGCTCGACGAGCGCCGCGACGCGCCCGCCGCGGATCAGCACATCACGCGGCAAGGCGCCGTCGGAAATCACCGTGGCACCGCGGATCGCGAGGTCGAACGTACGGGCCACTACCCCTCGCGGATGCGGAAGTCCTGCGCGCCCTCCCACAGCACCAGGCGACCCAGGTCGGCCAGCCGTTCGGCACCATGCGTCACGGTGGCGAAGTGGTTGCCGGCGAGCTGCCCCACCTTGCTGGCGAAGCGGGTGGGGCCGTACGGGAGGAGGATCTCCATCTCGGAGATGCCGCCGGGGTAGACGAGGATCTGACCGGGCGCGGGAAAGCTCGTGTGATTCTCGTGGTCGATGCCGATGCGGCGGTCGCCCATGGGGACCCACGCCGCCTCGCCGCTCCATCGCACATGGATGATCCGGCTGTCGAACGGGAGCAGCGTCCGCACCGCGGCGCACGTCTTCGGCGCCGCCTCTTCCTCCAGCCGCGCCGTGAAGCGAAAGGGCCCCGCTTCGATGGTGAGGGTGCGCACCAGCGGCACGATAATGCCGCCATGGCGAACGCGACCGTCTCCACGCACGTGCTCGACACCGCGTTCGGCAAGCCCCGGGCGGGCATTCGCGTCGCGCTCTTCCAGGGCGATCACCTGGTCGCTGACGGCCAGACCGACGACGACGGCCGGATCCGCTCGCTCGGGAACGACCTCGAGCCGGGCGACTACCGGCTCGTGTTCACGCTCGCCGGCGGCTTCTTCCACGAGATCGCGCTCGTCGTGCGTCTCGAGAGCGGGCACTACCACGTGCCGCTGCTCCTCTCACCATTCGGGGCGACGACGTACCGTGGCAGCTAGCGGCGC
>JACDAF010000299.1 GCA_013695575.1 Chloroflexota bacterium
TCGCGGTCGCGACGCACTCCCGGCTCAGGAGCCCCGGAGCGTTCCCCGCGATGCTGCGCGCCACGCTCTCCGTCCGGCGCGACCTCGCCCGGACCCGGGGCTTGCTGCGCGTCGCGAACGCGATCGCGGGGCCGACCGAGCTCTTCACCTTCACGATCTGGGAGACGCGCGACGCGATGCTCGAGTTCATGCGCTCGGGCGCCCACCAGGAAGTGATGTGGCGCTGGCCCCAGTGGCTGTCGGCGTTCTGGCTGGCGCGCCTCGCTCCGTCGGCGCCCGAGTCTGGGGCCTGGCGGGGCCTCGTGGTCGGGCGGGTCGCCGCCCGCGGGGGGACCGCGCATCCCGAGTTCGTCCCGCCCGCGTTCGCGTCGCGCGAGCCCCGCCCGCGCGATCTCACGCGGAGGCCGGTCGGCGCGTCGATCTCGGTCGTGCGGCCTGACCATGGCTGGCGCTGGCCGGCGGCTCTGGCGGCGCACCGGCGCGACGCGGCGTGGGTGGACCGCGCGCCGGGATTGCTCATGCGCGCGCGTGGCTGGAGCCTCGACGGCGAGCTCGTGACCCTCGCGTTCTGGCGGGACGCCGAGGCCGCCGCGCGGGCGGTCGAGACGTGCGGGCCGCGCTCCGGACTCGCGGTCTGGGCGATGGCCTGGCGTCCCCTCGACGAGTTCGGCACCTGGGACGGCCGACGACTGCGCGTGCTCTTGTCAGAGCGCGCGAGCGACGACGATCCCGAGCCGTAGCGACGGGCCATCTCGCCCAGCGGGGACTCCGTCGGCGCGGGTCCAGAGGATGTCGTCGGTGCGGGTCGGGTCGGTGCGGTCGCCCTCAGCGCCGGAGCTCGGCGAGCCGGCTAGACGTGATCGTGATCGGAGCTGATCTCGTCCACCTCGTGGCCATGGTCGAGCGAGCCGTGCACGCTCTCCGGAACCCGCACCAGCATCGTCCTGGTCGCGCTCAGGATGCGGTGGACGAGGAGCAGCTGCGTGAGCGCGAGCGGATCGCTGTGGTGCCGCTTCATCGCGCCGTCGGCGAAGTCGCCGAACTGGCGCGGCGCGAGATGGCGCAGACCCTGGTGGCGGGCGTCCATGTGCTCCCAGATCCGGTCCTCGACCACGCGGACCGTTTTCCGGTCGATGTGGCCGTCTATCTCCAGGAGCTCCGCGCTCTGGCCGTCGTCCTCACCCGTCGATACCCGCAGGCCGATCGTCGTCCCATCCAGCAAGCCGTCCAGATCCAGCCTCGGCAGGGTCGATCGCGTGACGATCCGCGCGGAGAGATGCCCATCATCCGCCGCACCATCGGGCCGGTGGAAGCGCACGACGAGGTCGGCGAAGCGTCGCTGCGGCTCGATGTGGGCCTGGACGTCCGGGCGGCGCGCTTCGATCTCCCGCTCGACGGCCTCCCGGGTGTAGCCGCGCTTCGCGACGTCCCGCTGGACCTTCCAGCGATGCTTCAGGTCTTCCTCCGGGTCGAGCCAGACCTTGAGGTCGAACAGCGCCCGTACTCCAGGGAGGAGGAACGGGTGGAGGCCCTGGACCAGGACGACCTCGCGGGGGTGCAGCTCCTCCGGCTTCCCGAAGGTGCCGTCGTGGTGGTCGTAGACCGGTTTCGTGATCGCCCGCCCGTTGCTGAGCTCGAGCAGCTGGGTCTCCATCGCGAAGAAGTTGTTGGCACGAGGGTCGAGCGCCGTGATGCCGATGAGCTTGCGCTCGCGGCGATCCAGGCCGTGGTAATCGTCGAGACAGAGCGTGGTGATCCGGTCTTCGCCGAAGATGCGGCAGAAGCCGGCGGCGAGCGTGGATTTCCCGGTGCCGCTGTCACCTCCGATGGCAACGAAGATCGGGCGCCTACCGGCGGCAGCGGTCCTCGACCCGGTCACCTCTAGTAGGTGCCGCCAATGGCGCTGGCGCTCATGAGGCACCTCCGTTCGTCGCGAAAGAACAAGCTACTGCCGGGCACCTCGTCCTCACAATTGCAACTATTCAAGGAAACCGTTAGACAAACGATTAGATGACGCTCGGGCAGCTCGAGACGTTCCTGGCAGTCGCGCGGAGCGGCTCGGTGCACGCCGCCGCGACGCAGCGTGTCGTGAGCGACGCATCGGTGTCGGCCGCGGTCGCCGCCCTCGAGCGCGAGCTGGGTGCGCCGCTCCTCGAGCGCCGCGGACGCGGCATCCGGCTCACGCCCGCGGGGGAGGAGCTGGCGCGCTACGCCGCCCAGGCGCTCGGCCTGCTCGAGCAGGGCCGGTCGGCGGTGCAGGCAGCGTCGCGCCCGGGGCAGGGCCGGCTTCGGCTCGTGGCGGTCACGACCGCCGGCGAGTACCTCATCCCGCCGATCCTCAGCGCGTTCCGCCAGAGGCACCCTGGCATCGAGGTGCTCCTCGAAGTGGGCAACCGCGGCGCGGTGCTCGCGCGACTGCGGACCCGCGACGCCGACCTTGGCATCGGGGGCCGGCCGCCGGTCGGCGGGGATCTAGCTGGCGAGGCGGTGCTGCCGAACGACCTCGTGCTGATCGCCGCGGCGGGACACGCCCTGACGCGGAAGCGCACGGTCGATGCGGCGGCACTCGCGCGTGAGGTCTGGCTCCTGCGCGAGGAAGGCTCCGGCACCCGGGCGACGACCCTCGAGCTCATGGCGACGCTTGGGGTCGAGCCGGCGCAGGTGCTCACACTCGGCAGCAACGGCTCGGTCCGCCAGGGCGCCATCGTCGGCCTGGGAATCACGCTGCTCTCCGAGCAGGCGGTCGCGCGTGAGCTCGCGAGCGGGATCGTCGCCCGCATCCCCGCGCCGGGGCTGCCGCTCCGCCGGCCGTGGTACGCGCTGTACCCAGGCCCCACAGTCGAAGCAGGCACGGCCGCGCTCACCATGGCCGCCCGGACATTCGTCGCCTTCCTCCGCTCGCGGGAGGCCAAGCGGGCGCTCACCGCGGCGCTTGGAGCACCGATACATAGACTAAATGTTAATAGAACTGCGAAAAAGTCTCGATAGTCATTGACCATCCCGCGACGGACACTCTGCGCAGGCGACGGCGCCTGAGAGGACGATGAATGGGTAGCCCGGCGACCAACGAGGTGCGCGAGGCCGCGGACCGCTACAAGGCGGGCGTCATCCCCTACAAGCAGATGGGCTACTGGGATCCCGACTACGGGCCGAAGGACACCGACCTCCTCGCGCTCTTCCGCATCACGCCACAGCCCGGCGTGGACGCCGACGAGGCCGCGGCCGCCGTCGCCGGAGAGTCATCCACCGCCACCTGGACGGTCGTCTGGACGGACCGCCTCACCGCGGCCGACGTGTACCGCGCCAAGGCCTACCGCGTCGATCCGGTCCCGAACACCGGGCCGGGGACCCAGACCGAGGCACAGTACTTCGCGTACATCGCCTACGACCTGGACCTCTTCGAGCCCGGCTCGATCGCCAACCTGACCGCCTCGATCATCGGCAACGTCTTCGGCTTCAAGGCGGTGAGGGCGCTGCGCCTCGAGGACATGCGCATCCCCCTCGCCTACCTCAAGACCTTCCAGGGGCCGGCCACCGGCATCGTCGTCGAGCGCGAGCGCCTCGACAAGTTCGGCCGCCCGCTGCTCGGCGCCACGACGAAGCCGAAGCTCGGCCTGTCGGGACGGAACTACGGCCGCGTGGTCTACGAGGCCCTGCGCGGCGGCCTCGACTTCGTGAAGGACGACGAGAACATCAACTCGCAGCCCTTCATGCACTGGCGCGACCGCTTTCTCTACTGCATGGAGGCTGTGAACAAGGCCTCCGCCGCGACGGGCGAGGTGAAAGGGCACTACCTGAACGTCACCGCGGGGACGATGGAGGACATGTACGAGCGCGCGGAGCTCGCGAAGTCGCTCGGCTCCGTCATCGTCATGATCGACCTCGTCATCGGCTACACCGCCATCCAGTCGATGGCGAAGTGGGCCCGGCGGAACGACATGATCCTGCACCTGCATCGCGCCGGGAACTCGACCTACTCGCGCCAGAAGAACCACGGCATGAACTTCCGCGTCATCTGCAAGTGGATGCGCATGGCCGGCGTCGATCACATCCATGCCGGCACCGTCGTCGGCAAGCTCGAGGGCGACCCGCTCATGATCAAAGGCTTCTACGACACGCTCCGCGGGACGCGCGTCCCGCAGAGCCTCGAGCACGGCCTCTTCTTCGATCAGGACTGGGCCTCCCTGAACAGGGTGATGCCTGTCGCCTCGGGCGGTATCCACGCCGGCCAGATGCACCAGCTGCTCCACTACCTCGGGGAGGACGTGGTCCTGCAGTTCGGCGGCGGCACCATCGGCCACCCGATGGGCATCCAGGCCGGCGCGACGGCGAATCGCGTCGCCCTCGAGGCGATGATCTTGGCGCGGAACGAGGGCCGCGACTATCTGCGGGAGGGCCCGCAGATCCTCGAACAGGCCGCCCGCTGGTGTACGCCGCTCAAGGCGGCGCTCGAGACGTGGCGCGACATCACCTTCAACTACGAATCCACCGATACCGCCGACTACGTGCCGACTCCGACGGCGAGCTTTTGATGCCTTCGATCCCCACTCGCTGCGCGCCTGCGGCTGCTGCGCTCGTGTGGGCCCTTGCGCTCGTCGCGGCGGAGCCGCTCCTCGCTGAAAGGGAGAGTGCTCCATGACGGACCAGGGGATGCGCATCACGCAGGGCCAGTTCTCGTTCCTGCCGGATCTGACCGACGAGCAGATCGCCGCGCAGGTCAGGTATGCGCTCGGCAACGGCTGGGCCGTGAACCTCGAGTACACCGACGATCCGCATCCCCGCAACACCTATTGGGAGATGTTCGGCATGCCGCTGTTTGAGCTTCGGGATCCAGCGGCCCTCATGGCGGAGCTCGAGCAGTGCCGGAAGAGCTTCCCGCGGCACTACATCCGGGTGACCGCGTTCGACAGCACGCGCGGCTGGGAGACCCCGCGCATGTCGTTCATCGTGAACCGGCCGCAGCACGAGCCCGGCTTTCGTCTGGTGCGCCAGGAGGTGGACGGGCGGCAGATCCGCTACACCATCCACCCCTACGCCACGGACAAGCCGGAGGGCGAGCGCTACCCGTAGGTGGTGCCACCTCGCCTGGCGGCTCCGCGGTAGACGACGGTCCGGTGGACGGCCCGATCGACCTCGACGCCGAGCTGCGCGCATCGAACGTCCAGGGGGTCCTGGACGATCTCGACCGCGAGCTCGTCGGACTGCGGCCGATCAAGACGCGCATCCGGGAGATCGCGGCACTGCTGCTCATCGAGCGCCTGCGCCGCCGCCTCGACCTCACCTCGGCGGCGCCGACGCTGCACATGGACTTCACCGGCAACCCCGGCACGGGGAAGACGACCGTCGCGCTGCGCATGGCCACGATCCTTCACCGCCTCGGCTACATCCGCGAAGGCCACCTCGTGTCCGTCACGCGGGATGACCTCGTCGGCCAATACATCGGCCACACCGCTCCCAAGACGCGGGAGGTCGTCAAGCGCGCGATGGGGGGCGTGCTGTTCATCGACGAGGCCTACTACCTGTACAAGCCGGAGAACGAGCGCGACTACGGGCAGGAGGCGATCGAGATCCTGCTCCAGGTGATGGAGAACCAGCGCGACGACCTTGTCGTCGTGCTGGCCGGGTACACCGGAAAGATGAACACGTTCTACGAGAGCAACCCCGGGATGCGCTCGCGGATCGCGCACCACCTCGACTTCCCCGACTACACCGCACCGGAGCTCCTCGCGATCGCGAAGCTCATGCTCGCTGCGCAGAGCTACCGCCTGAGCGCCCAGGCCGAGGACGCGCTCACCGAGTACATCACGCTGCGGATGAGGCTGCCGCACTTCGCGAACGCCCGCTCGATCCGCAACGCGCTGGACCGCGCGCGGCTGCGCCAGGCGAACCGGCTGTTCGACCGCGGCGGCAAGGGCCTGACTCGGGACGACCTCATGACCATCGAGGCAGAGGACATTCGCGCGAGCCGCGTCTTCGCGGAAGGCATCCCCGACGTCGGTGACGCGGACACCCGCGTCTAGACCGCGTCCTCCGGCCGGACCTCGCCGCGATCGAGCCATCTCCGGCGTCCATGTGCGTCGTCGCGGGCAGCCTCTACAACGGACTCGTCGCGCTCGACGAGAAGGGCGACCCCCAGCCGGACCTCGCCGAGCGGTGGGCGGTGTCCGACGGAGGGCGCACCTACACCTTCACGCTGCGCTCGGGGGTCAAGTGGCACGACGGCAAGGACTTCAGCTCCGCCGATGTGAAATTCTCCTTCGAGCAGGTCCTGCTCAAGTTCCACGCGCGGACGAAGGCGGGGCTCGAGGGAGTGCTCGCCGGCATCGACGCCCCGAGCCCCACCACGGTCGTGTTCCGGTTCAAGCAGCCGTACGGCCCGCTCCTGCAGCGGCTCGACAACATCGAGGCGCCCATCGTCGCGAAGCACGTGTACGAGGGCACCGACCCGACGACCGCGCCCGCCAACCTGAAGCCGGTCGGGACCGGGCCGTTCAAGCTCGCGGAGTACGTGAAGGGCGACAAGGTCCGCCTGGCCCGGAACGGCGCGCCTAGTCCGGTCGCAGGTCCTCTCGCTCCGTGAGCGCGAGTACGTCGTCGCCGCGCGCGCGCTCGGACTGCGCGACGGGCGGATCCTCGTGCGGCACATCCTCCCGAAC
>JACDAF010000267.1 GCA_013695575.1 Chloroflexota bacterium
TCCGGCGCGCGTCTCGCGGGTACGCTGCTCCGCGAGCTGGAGCGGCGCGGCGGGCGGCATGGCATCGCGACGATGTGCATCGGGGTGGGGCAGGGGCTGGCGACGCTGTTCGAGCGCGAGCCCTAGCGGCGGTCCCGCGCCGCGCGCTCCGACGCCGACGGCAGCCGGCCGGCCTCCTGGAGCGCGTGCCGGACGATCCACTCGAACTGGCCGTTCGCGCTGCGAAGCTCGTCGGCCGCCCAGCGCTGCAGCGCTTCAAGGAGCGCTTCGTCGAGACGCACGAGGAACGCCTTCTTGTCGGCTATTGGTACAGCGTCCCGGTGTTCACCACCGGCTGCGTGTGGGTGTCGCTGCAGAGCACGACCATGAGGTTGCTGACCATCGCGGCTTTGCGCTCCTCGTCGAGATCGATGACGCCCTTCTTCGACAGCTCCGCGAGCGCGAGCTCGACCATCCCGACCGCACCCTCGACGATGCGAGTACGCGCCGCGACGACCGCGCCGCTCCCGATGTAGCTGCCGAAGAGCTGAACGACCTTCGCCTCGTTCGGATTCACGATGAAGAGGCCGGCGAGCCCGAACCCCGCCACCAGAAACACGACAACGCTCGCGAGGATCGGCGACACGCCAAGGTCCTGCGCGATGGAGTAGGCGAAGCCCCAGCAGCTCGCCAGGAGCACGACGCTGAACAGGATGGCGGGCGGCCAGCCGGGACGTACACCGGCAGCCTTCTCACGGATCATCGATCGACCTCCCCTGCGTCCTCTATCACGGGCGCCTCCGAAGGATGGTATATCACGTCCATATCAATCTGCAATCATTCACCGGGTATTGGTAGCAGCGTGCGCCGCACCAAATGGCGAGCCTCGGCTGGGAGGACGTTGCCCGGCCGGGACGCCGGACCTAGGCTGACGAGATTCGCGAACGCGCGCGGAGGGAATGGGATGGGCGAACAGCGAGGCGAGCTTCCCAGGCGGGGCTACACCTACCGGCTCAGCAGGCGCCAGCTCCTCGTCGCCGGCTCCGCCGCGGCGCTCGCGGCGTGCGCTCCAGGCACCGGGACCGCGCCGAATGCCCAGACGACGGCCGGAGCGACCGCGGCGACCACCGGCAAGCCCCTGAAGGTCGGTCAGCTCCTCCCCTTCACCAAGGTCTACGCCGAGCTCGGCGCCTCGATGAAGCGCGCGAGCGACCTGTACGTGAAGACCGCCGGTGGGCGGCTCTCGAACCGCCCGGTGACGTTCATCTACGAGGACGACGCGAACGACACCCCGACGGCGCTCCAGAAGACGCAGAAGTTCATCGACCAGGATCAGGTCGACCTCATGATGGGCGTCGTTCCGACGCCGCAGGCGTATGGCATCCGCAATGTCGTGGATGCGGCGAAGATGATCACGATCATCACGAACGCCGGCGGGAACTTCTTCAGCCGCCAGGTGCCGAACTGCACGCCCGCCTGCTTCAGCAAGTACACCTTCCGCTCGTCGTTCTCCAGCTACCAGATCAGCTATCCGATCGGCGAGTACGTCTCAGGCAAGGGAACCAAGGAGTTCTTCCTCTGTTATTCGAACTACGGCTTCGGTACCGAATCCGCGGCGGACTTCAAGGCCGGCCTCGCGAAGAACGGCGGGACGACGACCGGCACGCCCGTCGCGCCGCCTCTCGGCAACGCCGACTTCCTGCCCTTCGTCACGCAGATCAAGGCGCAGCCGACGAAGAACGTGTATTCCTTCTTCTCCGGGTCCGACGCGATCGGCTACATCCGCGCGTGGAATCAGCTCGGGATGAACGCGGCCGGCTACAAGATGTACGGTGCGGGCTTTCTCACCGAGCAGGACGTCCTGAAGGAGGTGAAGGAGCTCGCGAATGGCGCGATCACCTCGCTGTTCTGGGGTGTCGAGCTCGACAACGCTGAGAACAGGACCTTTGTCGACAGCTACAAGAAGGAGTACAACAACCTCCTGCCCGACGTCTTCGCGGTGCAGGCCTGGGACGGCATGAAGGCGGTCGACGAGGCGCTCAAGGCCACCGGCGGCGACTCCTCCGACAAGGACCGCTTCATCCGCGCGCTCGAGGACGTGAAGTTCAGGAGCCCGCGCGGGGACTTCGCCTTTGACAAGGCGACACACAACCCGGTCCAGGACGTCTACATCCGCGAGGTGCGAACGACTGGCGGGCAGACGGTGAACGTGATCATCGACAAGGTCGCGAAGGTGACGGACCCAGGGAAGTAACGCATCGTTAGACCATGAGCCCCGAGCTGATCTTCCAGCAGGCGCTGAACGGCCTCTCGTTCGGCGCCTTGCTCTTCATCTTGGCTGCGGGCCTCTCGCTCGTGTTCGGGATGATGGACGTCGTCAACCTCGCGCACGGCGCTTTTTACATGCTCGGTGCCTACATAGGCCTCACCGTCGTGCAGCAGACGGGCTCGTTCTGGGTCGCACTCGTCCTGTCGCCGCTCGCGCTCGGGATCGTCGGCCTGCTCATCGAGCCGCTGCTGCTGCGGCGGCTCCGCGGGCACCATCTCGAGCAGGTACTGCTCACCATCGGCGTTTCGCTCGTGGTCGTCGATCTCATCGGGCTCACCTGGGGCCGCGAGGTCCGTTCGCTCGCGTTCCCGCCTCCCTTCGACGGGTCCGTCACGCTTCTCGGGAACGCGTACCCGACGTACCGGCTGTTCGTCATCGGCTTCGGTGCGCTGCTCGCCGCCGCCATCGCGCTCGTCTACCGGCGCACGCGCCTCGGCATGCTGATCCGCGCGGGCGTCGGCGACGCCGAGATGCTCGGAGCGCTCGGCGTTGATACGGACCGGCTCTTCGCCATGACGTTCGCCGTCGGATCGGCGCTTGCCGGCCTCGCGGGCGTCGTGGCCGCACCCGTGTTCGGCATGCAGCCGGGGATGGACGTCGACGGGCTCATCTACTCGCTCATCGTCGTGGTGGTCGGCGGCCTCGGAACGCTGGGGGGCGCCGTGGCGGGAAGCGCGCTCGTCGGTCCCGCGGACACGTTCGGCAAGGTGCTGTTCCAGGAATTCGCCCTCGCGCTGATCTTCGCGATCATGGCGCTCGTCCTGCTCTTCAAGCCGACCGGACTCCTCGGCCGAGTCCGCGTCGGCCGTTAGTGCCACGCCGCGACAGCGGGGCCCCATTGGCGAGGAATACCGTGAGGCGGGTCGGCAGCTGGGCCGCCGTGGCCGCCGTCGCAGCGGCGCTGGTCAGCTTCCCCTACTGGACCGCGGCGTGGGAGTCGTCCCGGTACGCGACGACCGTGCTCCGGGACATGCTTGTGTTCGCGACGTTCGCGCTCTCGCTCAACCTCCTCGTGGGGTACGCGGGGATGCCCTCGCTTGGCCACGCGGCGTACTTCGGCGCCGGTGCGTACGCGGCCGGGATCGCCGGGCAGCGGCTCGCGACCGATCAGCTGCACGTCACCATGGGGGCGGCGGTGCTCGTCGCAGGCGTGCTCGCACTCCTGATCGGGGCGCTCGTCGTCCGCTCGTCGGGCATCTTCTTCCTCATGCTCACGCTCGCCTTCGCGCAGATGGTCTTCGCCATCGCGTTCCAGTGGACCGAGGTGACGGGCGGGTCCAATGGATTCCCCGGTGTGCGCCGCCCGTCCATCGGCGAGCTCGACCTTTCCGCACCCGACCGCGTGTTCATGCTGGTGGCCACCGTCTTCTTGCTCGTGACCTGGCTCCTGTGGCGGATCTCGCGCTCGACATACGGACGCGCGCTCATCGGCGTCCGCGAGAACGAGCGGCGCATGCGCGCCCTCGGGTACGACACGACCCGGCTGCGGCTCTCCGCGTTCGTGCTCGCGGGCGCGCTCGCGGGAGTCGCCGGGGCGCTCGCGGCGTACTCCGCGCGCTTCGTGTCGCCAAGCGACGCGGGCATCGGCACCTCGGTGACCGCGTTCGTGATGGTCCTCATCGGGGGCGCGGGTACGCTGCTCGGGCCGATCCTGGGCGCGGGGATCGTCCTGTACATCGAGCGCGTGCTCTCGTCATCGATCCCATATGCGCAGACGGTCCTGGGACTGCTCTTCATCGGCTTCGTGCTGCTTGCTCGTCAGGGCATCATCGGCCTGGCGCGCCGCGCCCTCGCGCTGGCGACGCGGTGAGGTCGGCGGCCCCTGTGGGCGGATCGAGCGGCGGCGCCGCGCTCGAGGTGCGCGACCTGCGCCGCGAGTTCGGCGGCATCAAGGCGCTCGACGGCGTGACCTTCGCGGTCGGCCCCGGCGAGCGCCGCGGCGTGATCGGACCGAACGGCGCCGGCAAGACCACGCTCTTCAACGTCCTCACCGGGGAGGTGCGGCCGACCGGCGGCTCGGTGAGGCTCCGTGGCGAGGACGTCACCGGCAGGCCCACCTGGCAGCTCGCGCGCCGTGGCCTCGCGCGGATGTACCAGCGGAACGAGCTCTTCGAGCCGCTCGAGACGCGAGCGAACGTTGCGCTCGCCATCGGTGCGCGGCGCGGACCGTACCGACCGCTCACCGCCGCTCCGGCGGTCGAGCTCGAGGCCGCGGATCTGCTGCTCGGCCAGGTCGGCCTCGCCGGGCGGGAGCGCACGCCCGCACGGTCGCTCTCGCATGGCGAGCGGCGGCAGCTCGAGCTCGCGGTCGCGCTCGCCGCGTCGCCACAGGTCCTGTTGCTCGACGAGCCCACCGCCGGCATGTCGCCGGCCGAGACGGCGCGCATCGCCGACCTCATCGCGTCCCTCGATCGCACGCTCACGATCCTCATCGTCGAGCACGACGTGGACGTGGTGTTCCGGCTCGCCGACCGCATCAGCGTGCTGCACGAGGGACGGGTCATCGCGGACGGTACGGCGGAGGAGATCCGCGGCGACGTGCGCGTCAACGAGGTCTATCTCGGCAAGGCCGTACGGGCGTGAGTGCGCTCGAGCTCCGGGATCTGCACGCGTACTACGCGGGCTCGCATGTGCTGCAGGGAGTCGACCTGGCGGTCGGCGCCGGCGAGGCCGTGTCCCTCGTCGGCCGCAACGGGGCCGGTAAGACCACGACCATCGCCGCGATCGTCGGGTTCATCAGGCCGCGCGCCGGCCGGGTCATGGTGGGCGGCGACGACCTGACGGGCGCCTCCACCCATCGTGTCGCGCGAGCGGGCGTCGCCCTCGTCCCGCAGGGGCGGCGCGTGTTCGCCGACCTCACGGTCCGGGAGAACCTGGTGCTGGCCGCCCGGCCGGCAAGCGGCGGCTGGGACGAGGAGGGCGTGCTCGAGCTCTTCCCCTCGCTCCGGCGGCGCCTCGCGAACCGCGGCGACCAGCTCTCGGGTGGCGAGCAGCAGATGGTCGCCATCGCGCGCGCCCTCCTGCGCAACCCCACCCTGCTCCTGCTCGACGAACCGTCGGAGGGTCTCGCGCCGAAGCTCGTCGACGAGGTGGGGGACGCGCTCGCCCGGCTCGCCGCGGCCGGCCTTGCG
>JACDAF010000284.1 GCA_013695575.1 Chloroflexota bacterium
CGGGATGAAGGCGACGGGCAACGGCCACCGCGAGGCGGGCCGCGCCGCGCTCGACGTGTACTCGGAGTGGAAGTCGATCTACATCGACTACTCGGGCAAGCTGCAGCGCGCCCAGATCGATCCCTGACCGCTCGGTCGGGCAAAGCCCACGCTACCGCTCGGTCGGGCAAAGCCCTCGCTCGCTCAAACCCTGCTCTCTTCGCCGGCTTCGCCTGACTCGTTCGCGAGGGACCCCGACCGGGTGGCGCTACTTGACCGTGACGTACCAGAACACGCCGTAGTCCTCGAGCCACTGCGCGCCCTCGATGAGCGGTCGGATGGCGAGGCGGTAGGTACCAGGTGCGCTCGGCGCCTGCACGGTGAATTGGAACCACGCGACCTGGTTCGGACCGACGTACTGCGCCGGCTGGAGCGCGGCGCGGTTATAGCGGGGCCAGCCGGTCGCCGGCGATCCGTTCGTGCCATCGCCGCCGAGCACGCTCGCGCGGTCCTGGCCGGGCTCGGGTACCCACGTACCGAGGTACGCCACTTCGCCCATCCGACCGCTCACCCACCCCATCGTCCCCGAGTTGTAGAAGGCCACGGTCGCGGTGCTGCGATCGCCCGCGCACAGCGTCGGGTAGCCGCTCTGCCCGTACCAGAACGCATGCAGCCCCGGGATCCCGGACGGCACCCGCGCGGGCGGGGCGATACCGGGACCCTCGCTGCCCGTGCACGCGGCTGCGAGCGACGTGGTCGCGAGGCCACCGGCGATCACGTCGACGGTCGTACTCCGCGCGCCGGCCGCCACACGGTAGCGGCCCGGCGCGACGTCGACGAAGCCGAACCAGCCCATCCCGTCGGTCGTTTGCGTCCGGACGACCGCACCGCTCGCGTCGCTCACGAGCGTGACGGCGCGGTCCGCGATCGTCACTCCGGCGTCATCGCGGAGCGTTCCACGGACGTGGCCGAGCACCGGCTGGGTCTTCCACGGCATGTCTGGTATCTCCGCGGGTGACGAGAAGATCGGCGGCGTCACGGCGTCGTAGGGACCCGGCTGTGTGAGGGCCTGCGCGAGCAGCGCGCGGCTCGCCGCGCCGCTCCGCGTCCCGCTGTTCGTCTGCTCGTCGGGAGTGCGGTACGAGTAGCCGACCCAGCCGACGGCCAGGTTGCCCGCGGCGCTCGGGGCCAGAGCGTTGCGAATCTGGCGGACACTGTCCGCGATCGAATTGAGGTAGAGCGCGGAGCCGATGGCGGTCTGTCGCCGGAACTGGTTGTCCTTCGAGAACTCGCTCCACTCGTCGTACATCCGGCGCTGGTTGCCGGGCTCGGTGACGACGGAGTCGCGCTTGTAGTTCATCGGGATCGCGAGATCGACGATCCCCTCCGCAAGCCAGCCCCGCCAGTCCTGGAGCTGCTCGGCGTAGGTGCGCGTGCGCTCCCAGCCACCCTGCGACGCCGGCCCGGCTCCGTACGTGATCCCGTCGATGCTCACGCGGACGCGCGGCTTGACCGCATAGCTTTCGAGGTAGACGCGACGGACGATCGTCGTGACCTGATCGCGCCGCCACTGGGCCCACTGGGCATCCTGAGGTGCGGGCCGATCGGACCTGCCCGTCGCCGCCTGGAAGCGGGCGAGCGCGGTCGGGTTGTAGCCCCAGGAGGGAACGCCGCTCGCGAGGTTGCCATCGGGGTATCGGATCCGGTCAAGGTTCACGCCATCGACGTCGTAATTGGCCACGATGCTGGCGACGAGGCGGGCGACCCAGTCGGCCGCGTCGGGGTGCCCGGGATCGAGCGAGTAGTCCCCGCTCTGCTGGTCCTGGCCGTCCGACCGGAAGGTGATCCAGTTCTCGCGTCCCGATGATGACGGGCCGTGCAGGTTGAACACGTGATCCGGCGCGGCGGGAGGCGCGGCGCCGCGCCAGATCGCCGTCGCGATCACCCACGCGTGCACCTGGATGCCCTGCGCATGCGCCTTCTCGATGAGCGTCTGGAGCGGGTCGAACGGCGCGGCCGCGATCGGAGCGTCGGTCCGCGGCGCGATCGAGCGCGCGCAGAAGCAGTCGCCGCGGCGCACGACCTGCGCGATGATCGTGTTCAGGTTCGCGGACTTCGTGTAGGCGACCAGCTCGTCGATCTGCGCCGCGTCGTAGATGCCATCACCGAACGCGTCGACCCAGAGCGCGCGAAGCTGCGGCGTCGCGGCGTCGCTCTGCGGGGCAGACAAGGGCACGACCGCAAGCACGACCGCGAAGAAGACGGCGAGCGATCCGCGCATCACTGCCCCTAACGCTCGCATACACGGCGCCGCGGCGCTACCGCAGGATCGTGTCGAGCCATCGCGAGACCGCACGCACCGCGTCGCGCTGCTCGCCTGCCCGAAGCTCGTGCCTGGCGCCCGGCAGACGCACGACGTCGATGCGTGGATTGCGGCCGGCGATCCGCTCGATGGCGGCGAGCGGCCCGAGCTCATCGAGCTCACCCTGGACGATCAGGGTCGGGCACGCGACCGACTCGAGCGCGGCCAGGTCCCGGGGCCGCGGGCGTCCGGGTGGCGAGATCGGGTGCCCGATGATGGCGAGGGCGTCGGGCGGCTCCTCCGCCGCGAGGAACGCGCAGATCCGCCCGCCGAACGAACGCCCGACGAGCGCGATCGCCGTCGCGCCGCCCCGGCGGAGCGCATCGCGCGCCGCGCGGAGCTCCGCGATCTCGGCGTCGCGGTCTCGGCTCGGCCGCCGCGACGAGAACGTGATCCTCTGGGAGTCGATGCCGTGCGCCTCGAGCGCCCGGGCGAGCGCGACGAGGATCGGCTGATCGGCCGTGCCGCCGTAGCCCGGCGCCAGGACGGCCGCGCGGGTCACGCGCGGCGCTTCGGGCGCCCTGCCGGCGAGGCCGCGCGCGGGATCTTCTGGTCCATCCCGACCGACGCGCCCAGGACATCGCCGACACGAGCGAGCCGCGCGGCCATGTTCGTGATGGTGAAGGCGTCGGGTCGCCCGAGCGCGGGGATCTCGTCCCAGCGAAGCGGCGCCGAGACCGGCGCGCGCCGGATCGGCCGCACGCTGTACGGGCCGGCGGTCGTCTTGCCGCGGGTGTTCTGCAGGTAGTCGATGTAGATGCCGCGCCGCTTCGCCTTCGCGAACTCGAGCGTCACGAGCTTCGGCAGCCGCTCGCGCGCGATCTCGCCGATGCGCTCGGCGAACGCGCGCGACTCCTCGAATGTGTAGCGCCGGGCGATGGGCACGAGGACGTGGATGCCACGCGAGCCTGTCGTCTTCGGGAAGCCGACGAGGCCGAGATCATCGAGGATCGCCTTCACGGCTCCGGCGACCTCCTTCACGTCGTCCCAGGTCGCCCCGGTCGCTGGGTCGAGATCGATCATCACGTTGTCGGGGTTGTCCGGCTTGTCGATGCGCGCGAGCCGCGGGTGGATCTCGATCGCGGTGTAATTCGCGAGCCAGACGACGGTCGGCAGATCGTTGCAGAGGATGTAGTCGTTGTCCGCTTCCTCGGGATCCTTCCAGCTCGAGATCCACTTCGGCGTGAAGCTGGGCTTCTGCTTTTGGTAGAAGCTCATGCCGCCGATCCCGTCGGGGAAAGGCTTCATCGTGAGCGCGCGGTCGGTCAACCACGGAAGCAGGAAGGGCGAGACGTCCGTGTAGTAGCGGATGAGGTCGGCCTTTGTGTAGCCATCCTCGGGGAACAGGACCTTCTCCAGGTTCGTGAGCTTCACGTCGCGGCCCCCGACCTTCAGCACCGCCGGAACGCGCGCCTGCTTCACCGCCGCCGGAGCGTGGACGGTCGCAGGCCGCTTGGTCGCACGCTCTGCCGCCTCCTGCGCGCGCTTCGCCGACACAGAGCCCTCCGCCCCGGTGCAGCCCTTCGGGTCGATGTCGGCGCGGAGCCCCCGGAACGTCGGGTGCCGGAGCGTCGCGTCGTTCGTGAGCTCCGTGTAGTGCACCTCGCACACGAGCTCGGGCAGGCACCACCGCGCGGGCTGGTTCACCCGCGGCTTCGGCTCGAAGGGACACGTCGGCGATTCCCGCTCGGTCAGCTTCGCGAGCAGGTCCCGGAGGGTCCTCTCGTCGAAGCCGGTGCCGACGTGGCCGACCGGCACGAGCTTCCCGTCGCGGTACACGCCCAGCAGCAGCGATCCGAGCGTGCTCTGCCGTCCACCTTGCCCGGCAGTCCAGCCACCGATGACGCAGTCCAGGGTCTTCTGCGACTTGATCTTGATCCATGCCGCGCTGCGACCGAACGTGTATGGCGAATCGAGCCGCTTCGCCACGATGCCCTCGAGGCCCTGCTCGCGCACCGCGGCGAACAATGCCTTGCCCGTGCCGACGAACGGCTCGGCTCGAGCTATCGCGCCCATCGGTGTGAGCACCTCCTCGAGCCGGCGCTGGCGCTCGTGCAGCGGCTGGCGCCCGAGATCTTCGCCGTCGAGCCACAGCAGGTCGAACACGTGGTACCGCACCGGCGTGCTGCGGCGCAGGCGCTTCACCGCGGATTCGTCTTGCACGTGCATGCGCGGCTGCAGGCGCTGGAACGACGGGACGCCCTTCTCGTCAAGTGCGACGATCTCCCCGTCGACGATCGCCTGGTACCCGCCGGTCAGCGCTTCGGCGATCCCGTGGGCCTCCGGATACTGCGCGGTGCAATCGAGCAGGTTGCGCGTCTGCAGCCGGACGACACCGCCGTCGACGAAGGCGAGCGTGCGCACGCCGTCCCACTTCGGCTCGTAGGAGAAGGCCGGTGAGTCGAACGGCTCGTCGGCGGAGCTCGCGAGCATCGGCGGCAGCCGTCCCTCGAGCGGGTGGTCCTTCGGCGCGACGCCGTGCAGGATCATGAGCCAGTCGCGGCCCTCGTTCTGGGTGGTCCGCACGATGACGTACTCGCCGGTCAGCCGCGTGCCGTGGAAGCGGACCTTGTACTCCGTCGGCTCGGTGCTGCCGCGCTTCGTGTTCTCCTCGACCAGATCGTACGTACCCGAATCCCAGATCGTCATCGCCCCCGCGCCGTAGCCGTCGGGGATGACGCCGTGGAACGTGAGGTACTCGATCGGATGATCCTCGGTGTGCACAGCGAGCCGCCGCTTCCCCGCTTCGAGCGGGGGGCCCTGCGGGACCGCGAAAGAGACCAGCACACCGCGCATCTCGAGGCGCACGTCCCAGTGGAGCCGCGTCGCGTGGTGACGGTGCACCACGTAGCGGCGGAGCGGGGCCGGGTCGGGCAAGCCGCCCTTTGGCTCCGGTGTCCGCTTGAAGTCGCGTTTGCGCTGGTACTCGGTGAGGCTCAATGTCGTACGCACCCCATTCTCGGAGGAGGCGCGCCATGCCGTCGTCGTTCGCTGCGCTCGCGGACCGGTTCCTGAAGGATGAGTTCGAGGCGTCTCCCGTCATGGCGAGCGCGCTCGGCCTCACGGAGTACGACGAGCGGCTGGACGATCTCTCCGCCGCCGCGACCCTGCGGAAAGAGGCGAGCGACGCGGAGTGGCTGACACGGCTCCGCGCCCTCCCCGACGACGGGCTCAGCCCCGCCGAGCTCATCGACCGCGACTTCCTCGTGAGCATCCTCCGCGGCCGCGAGATCCTGCGCCCTCACCGGATGTGGCGGCGCCAGCCCTCGACGTACCTGGGCCCGGGCTCGTCGGGCGTGTTCTCGCTCTTCCTCCACCGCATCCGGCCCGAGAAGGACCTGGCGGAGGCGGCGCGGGCTCGGCTCGAGCAGGTGCCGGCGAACATCGAAGCGGGTATCGCGAACCTCGACTTCTCGCTCGTGCCGGGTGTCTATCTCGAGCGCGGTATCAGGCAGGCGAACGCCACCGCCCGGTACGCGCGCGAGCTCGTGCCGAACGAGGTGCAGGATCCCAAGCAGCGCGAGGCGCTCGCTGCCGCCGGAGAGAAGGCCGCCGTCGCGATCGATCGCTTCACCGCGCACCTCGAGGCGAACCGCGGGAGAGCGCGCGGCGAGTGGGCCGTCGGTGACGAGATCTACTCCGCGCTGCTGCGCGAGAAGGAGCTCCTGCCGTACGACGCGCTGGCGCTGCGCGAGCGCGGACGCGACCAGTACGACCTGCTCGCGGCCGAAGCGAAGAAGCTCGCTCGCGACATCTCGGGGAACGACGACTGGGTCGGACTGCTCGAGCAGCTCAACAAGGTGCACGCACCCGATCCGGAAGGCATGCGGCGCGAGTACGAGGAGTGGACCGAGCGCGCGCGCTCGTTCCTGCGCGACCGGGGGCTCGTCACGCTGCCCGATGGCGAGCGCTGCCTGGTCGAGCCTTCGCCGCACTTCCAGCGTCCGGTCCTGGCCGTGGCCTCGTACAACCGCCCGCCGGCATTCAGCGATTCGCTGAAGGGCCACTTCTTCGTCCCGTTCCCGCCGGACGGCACCCCCGAGGCCGAGGTGCAGCAGCGCCTCGAGGGAAACAGCAGTGCCGGGATCCCGACGACCGCGGTGCACGAGGCCTACCCAGGCCACCACTGGCACCTCGTGATGGCGCACTCGAATCCGTCGAAGATCCGCCGGATCTTCTCGACCTCGTACTTCTCGGAGGGCTGGGCGCTCTACGCGGAGCGGATGATGCGCGAGCAGGGCTTCTTCGCCGATCCGAAGCACGTCCTCTACCAGTTCGAGGCGACCATCTTCCGCGCCGCGCGCATCGTCGTCGACACGAGCCTGCACCTCCGCGAGATGAGCTTCGACGAGGCCGTCCGCTTCATGATGGAGAAGGCGAACCTCACCGAGCCGAATGCCAAAGCCGAGGTCGGTCGCTACTGCTCGTGGCCGACGCAGGCGTCGTCGTATCTCACCGGGATGCTCGAGATCCTCGACATCCGCACGCGCTGGCTCGCCCGCAAAGGCCGGAACGACACCGCGGCGCTACGCGAGTTCCACGACGCGATCGCCTCGTCGGGCGCGCTGCCGACCTCGCT
>JACDAF010000308.1 GCA_013695575.1 Chloroflexota bacterium
AGAGCCCGTACAGCTGGTGGCCACGCTCCTCCAGCGCGAGGATGCGCTCGGGATTGAAGGCGAGCTCGCCGACGATCAGGATCTTCAGCCGGTCGGGTCCCGGGACGGGGGCCGGCCGCGCGCGAAATTGCCGGTAGAGCGCGGCCTCGTCGAGAGGATCACCCTCCGAGGATTGGAACCGCAGCGGCTGGCGGACCTGGTAGTACCCCCGGTAGCGGTTGACGCCGCCGCCGAACGACTCGCGGATGAGCTTGTGCCGCTGCTGCGGGTGGTCGACCCACTCGCAGGTGGGGTCACCGCTTGCCGTGAAGCGGCCTCGCGGACGCAGTCGCGACCAGAACATCCGCTCCAGGTCGTCGGTGACGAGCTCGTCGCGCTCGATCCAGCGGTCCCCGGTCCGCCGGTGGACCACCTGCACCAGCTGGAGCACGAGACCGTCGATCTGCCCGGCATCCTGGCTGTGGCCGTGATGGCGCACGCCGGAATAGGCCAGCACCGCGCCGGGGTCGCGCTCCAGCAGCGCGACAAGCGCGGCGAGGTGCGCCGGATAGTAGAGGTCGTCGCTCGGCAGATAGGCGACGTACGGCGCCCGCGCGTGCGCGAGCGCGAGGTTAAGCGCGGCGCCGAGCCCGCGGTTCTCTTCCGACCGGTGGTAGGAGCAACGCGGGTCGGTTCGATCGGGCCGGGTCACCTCGTGCATCGCATCCGACGAACCGTCGTCGACGATGACGAGCTCCCAGTCGGTCAGCGTCTGCGCGCGCAGGCTTTCGATCGCGCGGCGGATGAAGGGCGCGTGGTCGAAGGTCGGCATCAGCACCGAGACGCGGGGGGTTCCTTCCGGTGCATTACCTGTCTGCGCAGAGCCGCTGCCGTAGGCGAGCCGCTGCGGCCGCGCCGCCTCCGTCACTCCCCCTGTCCGACCATCATCCGCACCCGGACGCGCGAACGACGCATCGGTGCAGGAGAACACAATCAGGCGCCATCCGTCAGACAGCCTGCGCGGCGGGCCGCTCGACGGCGTCCGTCGTCCGCTTGGCGCATCTGGGCGACGAGCTGCGGCGGGAGCGTCGATGCGCGGCTAGTGTGGTGCGATGCTCCGGGTGGTCGAGCGAGGCTCTGGCCGCTCGATGTCATGAACCGCACCTCGGACGCCAGGCTCGGTGTTCAAGCGAGTGGGCGCTCGCCGTCGGCCGACGCCCGCCGGGTCTTCAGCGGCATCGCGTCCTCCTACGACCGCGTCGGCGCCCTCCTGTCGCTCGGTCAGGACCCACGCTGGCGACGTGCCCTGGTAAATGAGGTCCGCGCGACAAGGCGCGAGCGCGTGCTGGACGTCGCGACCGGCACGGGCCTCGTCGCCATGGAGCTCCGGCGGCGTTACGCGTGCCGCGTCGTCGGGCTCGATCGGAGCGCCGAGATGCTGGCGATAGCGGCACGGCGCGACGGGCGCAGCGGCGTGCTCGTGCACGGCCGCGCCGAGCGGCTGCCGTTCGCGGACGAGAGCTTCGACCACGTGACCTTCAGCTACCTCCTGCGCTACGTCGATGACCCGCCCGTGGTGCTGTGCGAGCTCGCGCGCGTCCTGCGGCCCGGAGGCCGGCTTGTCGCGCTCGACTTCGGCGTGCCCGGGAACGGCGCCCTGCGCGGGCTCTGGAAGCTCTACACGCGCGCCGCGTTGCCGCTCGCGGGGCGGCTCGTGTCACGTCGCTGGGCGGAAGTCGCCAGCTTCCTCGGCCCGAGCATCGAAAGCTTCCAGCGGCGACACCCGCCGCGGGCGCTTGCCCAATACTGGTCCGACGCGGGCATCGCCGGCCTGGAGATCCGGCGACCGACCTTCGGCGCCGCCGTTCTGATGACGGGCACGAAGCGCTCGTTCGAGCGAGCGGGCGGCGCGGGCGGCGTCGAGCCCGGGCTCGCGCCGGCGTTCTACGCCCTGGCGCCGGGTGGCTGGCGCGACTACTGGACGCTCCTGCACCCGCCGTACACGGCATGGCACCTTTCGTACGTGCTGCTCGCCGCGGCCCTCGTGCCCGCCCCCGATCCGCGAATCGTGCTTGGTGCGGTCGCTGCGTTCGGGCTCGGCGTCGGCGTCGGCGCGCACGCCTTCGACGAGCTGCGTGGGCGCCCGCTCCGCACGCGAATCCCCGAGGGTGTGCTCGCCGCGCTCGGCGTGCTCGGCCTCGGCGGCGCGGTCGCGCTGGGGCTCGCCGCCACTGCGCTCCTGGGCTGGCCGTTCCTGCTCTTCGTCGCAAGCGGGCTCGCGCTGGTCGTGCTGTACGCCGTCGAGGCGCCACTTGTCCACACGGACGTCGGCTTCGCGCTCTCCTGGGGCGCGTTCCCGGTGCTGGCGACGGCCTACGCGGTCGGGGCGTCTCCGCTGCCCGCGCTCGTGCTCGCCGCCGCCACCGCACTGCTCAGCCTCGCGCAACGCCGCCTCTCGTCGCGAGTTCGCGCGATCCGCCGCCGGGCCGAGAGCGTGTCGGGCGAGGTGCGCTTCCGCGACGGCTCCGTCGAGGCGCTCGATGCGCGGGCGCTGATCGGCGCGGCCGACGCGGCGCTACGGATCCTCTGGCTCGCCGTCCTCACCCTGGCGCTCGGCATGCTGCTGTCGCGCTGGCTCTGAGGCCCCTCGCGCGCCCTCGTAAGATCGATCGTCGCTGCACTCTGTGGATATTGAAAGCAGTGAGCGACCGGGCACCGGGCGTTGGGCATCACCGCGGCGCGAGGAGGAACGCGACGAGGGCATCAAGCTCCGAAGCGTTGACCGCGAGCACAGGCATCACGTTGGTGGCGTCGCTCGCCCCGGGAGCCACGAACGAGGCTGGCGCGAGGATCGACTCCCGCACGTAGTCCGTTGATGTGAGTCCCGGACGTCGCGTCGCGGCTTCGTCCGGCAGCTTCGAGAGGTCCGGCGGGCCGCTCACGGGCGCGCGGATGCCGAGAGCGGAGATCGAATGGCAGCCGCTGCAGCCCTTTGCGAAGAACAGCGTGCGCCCGTCCGCGGTGCTCGAGGGTGTCGCACCCTCGGTCGCTGCGGCCGGCACCAGCGCGCCGACGAGCGCAAGGGTCAGGCCCGCGACGAGCAGGCCTGACCCGACCAGGTCGAGGAGCTCGCGGCGCACGTGCTACGCGCGCGCGGGCCGGGCGTACGCGACGATCCGCGTGCCGAAGAGCGCGATCGCGCCCGCGAGCGCGAGAGCGATACCCAGGACGATCAGCGGTTCGGACCGCGGCTGCTGCGCCGGTACCGGGGGCGCGGATGCCTGGCCCGCCGCGAACGAGGGGGCGACCGCCGTGATCGGACCGAGCGCGTGCGGGGCGAACGGCTCCTGGGTGACTTCCCAGGTCCACGCCCCTGCCTTCGGGAAGCTGACCTTCGCGATGTAGTGGCCGGTCCCGCCGTCGCGGATACCGTCGAACGACAGACGCTTTCCGCCATCCTCGGAGATGCGGACCTGGGTCTTGTCCACGTTCACCGGGGTGACGCCGTGCTGACGGATCGTGTATCCGAGCTCGTAGGTTTCGCCGGCCACGAAGCGGTCGGGCAGCGAGTCGAGGGTCGTGACTGCCCAGCCGCCGGCCAGGGCCGGCATTGCGAGGGTGAGGGTGAGAAGCGCGACCGCGAGGGAGAAGGGTCCTGCTCTGCGCATGTGGCACCTCCGTCGTTACTGGGCTGGATACAACGGAGGTCGCCCGGAGGTTCCTGCTCCTCGAGCTGATCGGACCGATCCGTTCGACGGTCCCTGTCGTCAGAGCTGTCGTCCGAGCATGGCGGGGGATGTACCGATGGCCGGTGTGGAAGCGTTGATGCTGACTCGACGGCTGGCGCGACGAAGGCGCCGGACGAACCGGCGCCTTCGTGTTTGTCGCGTCCTGTCAAACGTCGGGCCATCGCGTCGGCGAGACGGTGCGGAGAGGCAGGGCGGTGAAGCCGACCCATGACCAGGCGAGACGCCGGCGATGGCGGACGCGGCGCCGAGGTTCCTTATGTTGTGGCCCGAGTCCGTCGCCAGGCGATCGCGAGGACCCCGAGCGCGAAGGCCGCGCCGACCGAAGCGATCCCGATGAAGGGGATGGCATCGGGCGCGGTCGACGTGCCGGGGAGCTGCCCCGCGATGACGACGCCGCAGGCGACACGCCCGCCCGAGTTCCCCGTGGGATCGGTCTTGTCGTCGTCCGGGCTAGCGTGGATCACGACGGCCGAGCCGTCCGCGTCGAAGAGGGAGGTCGCGCCCGCCGCCAGCGTCGCCCGCTGCGCGACGCCGGTCACGCTCGCCTTGCCCGCCGCGTTCGCGACGAGGTTCGGCATGTCGCCAACGTGTGCGCCAGCCGGGTTCTGGAGCCCGTGCTGCTTGCCGTCCGGGTTGAAGTGACCGCCGGCCGAGGTGAAGTCCGGCGGGGTACAGGTGCCGACCGCGTGCACGTGGAAACCGTGGGCGCCGGGCGTCAGACCCTCGGCGGTGACGACGACCTGGACGCCGGCGGCGGCCTGCATGAGCGTTGCGGTACCGACAGTCTTGCCATCCTTGTCC
>JACDAF010000322.1 GCA_013695575.1 Chloroflexota bacterium
CCTGCCGCCGAGCTTCGACTTCGACACGAACGGGGCGACGGTCGAGAACCTGCTCGCGATGGAAAGCGGGATCCCCGATCCGGCACTCGGGCCGACCGCTACGGAGGTGCTTGCCAATCCCTC
Source organism: Chloroflexota bacterium (assembly GCA_013695575.1). Classification (GTDB taxonomy): domain Bacteria; phylum Chloroflexota; class Limnocylindria; order P2-11E; family P2-11E; genus JACDAF01. Next base: position 124 of record JACDAF010000322.1, read on the forward strand.
GCGTGCATGGAAGGCGGAGGAGGTCCTCGCCACAGTCCCGCCGCATCGGTCCAGGCCGGGCAGTCAGTTCGTCTACGAGGACGCCAACTACATGCTGCTGAGCCTCGTCATTCAGCAGGCGACTGGGAAGAGCGTCGCCGCGGCGCTGCGGTCTCACATCCTTGCCGACCCACGCCTATCGTCGCTCGTGTACCAGCCGGAGGAACGGCCGACCGGGCCTCTCGCCCTTCCGTTCCTGGGCAGCCAGGTTCGAGCGAACATCGTCAAGCTCGGCGGCGGTTACCTTCCCAGCAAGTCAGAAGCCAGCAATGGCAGCGGGTCCGGAGGCATGGCCAGCGACTCCGGCGCGCTCGCTCGCTGGGGCTATCTGCTCTTCGGCGGACATCTGCTCTTAGAGCAGTCCCTCCAGGCGATGACCGACTTCGGAAGTGGCGCCGACTACGACGGCTACGGACTCGGTGTGTTCGACCAGACCGCGATCGACGACTTCGGCACGAAAGCGGTCGGCAACGGAGGGTGGGACGACGGCGGCTACTCGACCTCGCTCATCGTTCTCCCGAGCAGAGGGATCGTCATCACCGTGATGACCAACACTCGGGGCGATCCGAAGAGCCTCGTCTTCCCTATCGCGAGAACCCTGGCTGCGGCCCTCAAGGGATGACGACAGCGATCCACCCTGAGCCATAGTGGCGGCGACGTCTCTGACCTGCAGCGCGACGCGTTGATGTCCGAGCGTCAGACTCGATGTCCGCCTAGATCGTTTCGTTCGTCGTCGTCGTCCGTCGTCGAAGAAGAATCTGGGCGGACATTCAGCGTGTCGCAAGAAGTGTCCAATCCAAGCCCTTCGGACATTATGCGTGTCGCCTCGATCTGGCGCGTCGCAGACGTCTGACGTGTCGTTTCCCGACTCTCGCGCGTCCCGCGCGCGTGCTCGCAAGCGAGAGCGTGTCCGGTTATTCAAGGATTGGCTGCGCTCGATCAACGGCCGCGAACAGGAGATCAAGTGGCAGGCGGGCCCCGGCCTCGACCTCACCGATCCGTTGAATCCGGTGTTCCTCGGCGACAGCGACTTCGCTCCCGTAGATCCGGAGCTCCTCGAGCAGACAGGTGTCAGCCTTACACCGGAGGGCAACGCGCACCAGGCGGAGTTCACGAGCGACAACCGCTTCGTGATCGCCACGGACGAGGACTTCGCTCCCTACCGGGTGGGCGAGTTCCGGATCACCTCCGGCGAGTTCGCGGACGAATACCCATCCGTGATTGACTCCGGGGGAGCGTCCCCAGCGACCCTGCCGGACCTGACACTGAACGGGCCCGTGGTGTACGGAGGCTACGGCTGCCCGGCTTCGGCTCCGATCCCGTCTCCCGAGGACATCCCCGGGTATCTCGACATGCTCGATCGAACCCGGCGAGGAGAAGATCATCGTCCTCCAGCGGGGGCCAAGCGCGATCCATCGGCACCGGAGGAGGCCTGCTTCCCGGGCGAAAAGGCGCACGAGGCCGAGCTCGCCGGCTGGGATGCTGTCCTCTTCGTCCAACGGCACGTGAGCCCTGACGACCCGTTCTGCGGGTCCGGGGCCTTCGTGGACGAGATCGTGGCCGTCTGCACCACCCTCGAGGCGTTCCACAAGCTCTTCACCTCCGACGTGGGCTTCACCTACCCGGAGCCGCAGCCTGCGCTCGGCACGATCGGCGAGCGAATCGAGGTCACCTCGATCTTCGAGGGTGGGGCTACGTGCACCTCTTCGGGCTCACGCTCGGCAGCGAGAGCGGAACGCTGACGGAGCTGGATACGTTCGCGATTCCCGAGGCGATGGATCCTGGTCATCGACGCGCCGACTGATGGCGCGCTCGTCATGAGGCAAATGGGAATGCTTCCGGCGTCGTTGACGCCACGCGAGATCGAGATCCTCTCCTGCATCGCCGCGGGAAAGACGACCGGCGAGGTCGCTCGACTGCTCTGGGTCACGCCCGCAACCGTGTGCAAGCATTTGGAGCACACCTATCGCAAGCTCGGGGTGTCTAACCGCACGGCCCCACTTGCTGCCGCGGGACTTACGGCCGACTCCGAGCGCAACCGCGAGACCGAGCCCTCGCTGGAAC
>JACDAF010000306.1 GCA_013695575.1 Chloroflexota bacterium
CAGGCCGCGACGACGCTCTCGGGCGGGGAGGCGCAGCGAGTGAAGCTCGCGACGGAGCTCTCCCGCCGCGCGACCGGCCGCACGCTGTACATCCTCGACGAGCCCACGACCGGCCTGCACTTCGCCGATGTCGAGAAGCTGCTCGAGGTGCTGCACCGGCTCGTCGATAGCGGGAACACCGTGATCGTCATCGAGCACAACCTCGACGTCGTGAAGACGGCGGATCATGTGATCGACCTCGGTCCGGAGGGTGGCAAAGCGGGCGGCCACATCGTGTCGCAGGGGACCCCGGAGCACGTGGCGAAGGACCGGCGCTCGTTCACGGGCCGCTACCTCCGCGAGCTCCTGTCCACGGGAGAGCTGCGCGGCATCGCGTAGCCTCGCTACGGGATGAACGTCGTCGACATCCTCATCGTGGGCGCATCGGGCCTCGCGGCGCTGACGGGTCTGCGCAGCGGATTCCTCGCGGGTGCGTACGATCTTGCGAGCTGGGGCGCCGCGCTCCTCGGGGCCATCGCGTTCCAGGGGCCGCTGACCCAGCGGGTCGCCGCGGTGGTCACGTGGCCGCCGAGCCTCGTCCGCGCCGCGGTCTTCGTCGCGCTCGTCATCGTCCTCGAGCTCCTGTTCGCCCTCTGCGCACGGCTCGTGATCGTCCCTCTGCGGCGGAGGCTCCAGCGTGTGCGCGCGCTCGCGCTCGCTGATCGCGCGCTCGGCGTCGTGCCGGCGGTCGTTCGGACGCTGCTCGTCGCTGCGGTGATGCTTGTGGCGCTCCTCCTGATGCCAGTAGGCAACGACGTGCGCGCCGCCATCGACGCCTCGCGCCTCGGGCGTGTGCTCATCGCGCAGGTCGCCGGCGTGCAGCCGCTCGTCGATCAGTTGCTCTGGACGGGTCCGGGGGAACCGCTGCTGGTCACCCGGCTCGCGGCCGACGATCGGCAGACGCTCGACCTGCCGGCCGACCTCGCGCTCGACCTGGATCCCGAGTCCGAGCGCGAGCTTGTCGCGCTCACGAACGTGGAGCGTGTCGCGGGGGGGCTCGCACCGCTCGAGCTCGATCCGCGCCTCATTCCCGTCGCGCGCGGACACGCCGCCGAAATGCTTCGGCTCCGATACTTCGCGCACGTCTCGCCCGTGACGGGGTCGCCCTTCGACCGCCTCGGTGCGGCGAAGATCACCTACACGCGCGCGGGCGAAAACCTCGCGTATGCCCGATCGGTCATCAGCGCGCACAGCGGGCTGATGGACAGCCCGGGTCACCGCGCGAATATCATGCGGCCTGAGTTCACCCGGATCGGCGTCGGCGTCATCGCGTCCGGTCCCTACGGTCGCATGTTCGCGCAGCTCTTCCTGACGCCCGAGTGACGAGAGGCAGCGAGGGCGCTCGCTGATGACGTACGGACGACGGACGGCACCCAGCGGAGTCATGGCCTGACCGCCGGCGCGGGGCCGCCGCGGTCGTGATCGCTCCAGCGCCGCGCCTGGGGTTCGCCGCCCTGCACGTGCCGCTCTACCGCTGGTACTTCGGGACGAGCTGGGTGTCGTCGGCGGGCGATGGCATGGAGACCGTCATCCGCAACCTCCTCGTGCTCCAGCTCGCCGGCGATCAGGCCGCGTTCTGGCTCGGGATGATGGTGTTCGCCCATTGGGTGCCGTTCACCGTCTTCTCCCTGTACGGCGGCACCCTCGCCGACCGCTACGACGTCCGGAAAGTGCAGCTCGTCGCCCAGCTCCTGCTGTTTGCGGCTGGTCTCGGGGTCGCGCTCATCACGATCGGCGGTCTGGTCACGGTGTGGTGGATCTTCGGATTCCTGCTGCTGCACGGCTTTGCGGGCGCGATCGGCAACCCGGCGCAGCAGACGCTGGTGCACTCCATCGTCGGGCGCGATCGGCTGCTCTCCGCCGTGAGCCTCAACTCGACGTCCCGCCAGCTGTCGCAGGTGATCGGCCCCGCGATCGCGGGCCTCGTGTTCGTCGCGTTCGGTCCGGGCTGGGGCCTGCTCGTGAACGCTCTGAGCTTCGTCCCGCTGCTCCTGCTTCTCGCGGTCATCCGCCTGCCACGCGGCGAGATCCGTCCACCGCAGGCGGCGCTGGACGCGCTGCGCGAGGGGATCGGCTTCGTTCGCGCCCGCCCGCGGCTCGGGGCGCTCATCGGTGTGGAGATGCTGCCGGTCGTGTTCCTCGGACACACCTTCCACTCGCTGCTGCCGCTGTTCGCGCGCGACCGCCTGGGCATGGACGCGCTCGGCTATTCGTTCCTGCTCGTCGCGAGCGGCGTGGGCGCGCTCGGCGCCGCGGTCTGGCTCGCCTATTCGCGCCAGCGTACCGATCCGCTCCGGATCATCGTCGTTGCCGCGGGGATCGAGATGGCCGCGATCCTCGCCTTCGCGCTCGTCACCTCGTTCGCGCTCGCGGTCGCGCTCATGCTCGCGATCGGAGCGACGGCGGTGATCGCTCAGGCGCTCGCGAACACGACGCTCCAGCTGTCTGCGCCCGACCGGATCCGCGGGCGCGTCATGGGCGCGTACTCCTTCGGCACCCAGGGAATGCGCGTCGTGAACGGGCC
>JACDAF010000372.1 GCA_013695575.1 Chloroflexota bacterium
ACGGCCGCACGCGGGGCCGCGCGCGCGATGGACCAGCAGCAGGACGTGCAGCGCGCGAAGGAGGATCTCGCGGCCGCCGAGCAGGACCTCACCCGCCTGGAGGAGGAGCTGCGCGCCGAGATCGCGACGCTTACAGCGGCCGCGTGACCAAGGACCGTCGTGGAGGCGTCGGACCTGCCCACGGCGCGTAGAATCGACGCACACCGGCTGCGACCGGGAGGAGTAGCGTCCCAGCACCGGCAGGGAAGGCGCACCACCGACTGAAAGTGCGCCGCGGCGAGATGGGACGCGAACGTCGCCCGCGAGCCGGATCGGGGAGCCCGATAGAGCCACATGAGGTGCGCGCCCGACGTGGCGCGCACGAACTTCGGTGGTACCACGGCTGACCGCTCGTCCGAGGACGGGCGGTCATTTCTATTCCGGCGAAGGAGGTGCGCGATGACGATCGATCCGCCGGGATCCGTGCTCAGGTACGCGGGCAAGAACTGGGACGCATCGGCCGTCGAGCGCGACCTCTACGACTGGTGGGAGCGCTCCGGGTTCTTCACGCCGCCCGCCGAGCCGGTCCCCGGCGAGCGCCCCTTCGTCATGATGCTGCCGCTCCCGAACGTCACCGGCGATCTCCACCTCGGGCACGCGCTCGGGTTCGGCGGCTACGAGGACCTCATGGCCCGCTACCACCGCATGCTCGGCGACCCGACGCTCTACATGCCCGGGAACGACCACGCCGGGATCATCGCCCAGATCGTCGTGGAGCGAGAGCTCGCGAAGGAGGGTGTGACGAAGCAGCGCGGCCTCACGCGCGAGGAGCTCCTCGCCGAGATGTGGCAGTGGATGGACCACTACCGACCACGGAACAACGCGCAGCTGCGGCTGCTCGGATGCTCGCTCGACTGGTCGCGGCCGAACTTCACGATGGAGCCCTCGAAGCAGCGCGCGGTGCGCACGCACTTCATCCGCCTGTACCGACGCGGCCACCTCTACCGTGCCGATCGGATCGTGCACTGGTGCCTCACCTGCCAGACGACCTACTCCGACCTCGAGTCGAAGCACATCGAGCGGACCGACACGCTCTTCCACGTGCGGTATCCGTGGGCGGACGGCGCGCCCGAGGGCGCTCCCGATGTGGTCATCGCCACGACGCGTCCGGAGACGATCGTCGCCGACGTCGCGATCGCCGTGCACCCCGACGACCTGCGGTGGCAACGGCTCGTGGGTCAGGAGGTGCTCGTGCCCATCTCCGAGCGAAGGATCCGGATCATCGCGGATGCGGCCGTGGATCCCGCCTTCGGGACCGGCGCGCTGAAGATCACGCCCGGGCACGACGCGACGGACTTCGAGATCGGACAGCGACACGGGCTTGCCGTCCTCACGGTCATCGACACGAAGGGGCGGATGACGCCCGCCTCAGGCGTGTTCGCGGGCTCGGATCGGGACTCCGCGCGGAGCGACGCCACGGAGCGCCTGCGCAGAGCAGGGCTCCTCGTGAAGGAGGAGCCCATCACGCATGCCGTGGGCGTGCACGACCGCTGCGACACGGTCGACGAGCCGCTCGTGATGAAGCAATGGTGGGTCCGCACGCCGCCGCTCGCAGCCCGCGCCATCGAGGCCGTGCGCTCGGGCCGCATTCGCATCATCCCGGTGAAGTTCGAGAAGGTGTACTTCAACTGGATGGAGAACATCCGCGACTGGCCAGTGTCGCGCCAGATCTGGTGGGGCCACTCCATCCCGGTCTGGTATTGCCGCGACTGCCAGGAGATCGTCGTGCCCGATGAGGACGGGCCGGACCCGACGCGCTGCGGGCGGTGCGCGTCGGACGACATCCACCCGGACCCGGACGTGCTCGATACCTGGTTCTCGAGCGCGCTCTGGCCGCACTCGACTCTCGGGTGGCCGGACCGAACGACGGATCTCGAGCGGTTCTACCCGGGCAGCGTGCTCGAGACCGGCTACGACATCCTGTTCTTCTGGGTGGCGCGCATGATCATGATGGGCCTCGAGAACATGGGCGAGGTCCCCTTCTCGACCGTGTACCTCCACGGCATGGTGCGGAGCGGCACCGAGAAGATGTCGAAGTCCAGGCACAACGTCGTGAGTCCTGTGGAGTACATCGAGGAGTACGGCGCGGACGCGCTGCGCTTCGCGCTCGTGAACGGCGTGTCGGCGGGAGCCGACCAGAACTTCTCCGAGAGCAAGCTCCAGAACGCGCGGAACTTCACGAACAAGCTCTGGAACGTCGGTCGATTCGTTCTGCGGCAGATCGAGGGAAGGCCGTCTGCCCTGTACGGTCGATCGATCGACGCGCGGCCCGAGGGCGACCTCGCCGAGCCGGAGCGGTGGATCGTCTCGCGGGCCGACGCGACGGTCGCGGAGGCAACACGGCTCCTCGAGGGGTACCTGTTCGGCGAGTACACCGCGCTGCTGCAGCAATTCGTCTGGGGCGAGCTCGCCGACGCGTACGT
>JACDAF010000379.1 GCA_013695575.1 Chloroflexota bacterium
ATCCCCGAGTAGTTGACATGCATCGACACGGCGAACGCCCGTCCGAACCAGGCGGGGTCGGTCCGGCGCTGGCGCAGAGAGAAGAGCGCGACATCCATCGGCGCGGTGGACAGACCGAGGACGATCATCCCCGCCGCGACCACGGGCAGCGAGCCCGCGCCGGTCAGGATCGCGATCCCGGCGCCGATGCCGACCATGCTCCCGGCGATGATCGCCGGCTCGCGGCCCTGTGTGCCGAGCCGGCCGGTGACGAGACCGCCGACGACGCCGGCGAGACCCATGAGCGCCCAGAGCTGCCCCACCTGCGAGGCGTCCCCACCGAGCTGCACCACAACGAGGACCGGCACGGCGACGATGACGATGCCCATCGCCAGGTTCCCGGTCGAGATGCCGACGGCGAGACTTCGCAGCGTCGGGTGGTGGACGACGTAACCGACCGCGGCTCCCGCCTCACGCAGCAGGTGCCGGCCGGGTGTCCCCTGCTTCGGATCGGGGACCCCGAGGATCGCGACAGCCGCGGCCATGTAGAGCAGGCTTGTGACGGCGAAGGCGACAAGGGGCCCGAACGCCGCGTACAGGACGCCTGCCAGCGGCGCGCCGAGGATCGACGAGATCGTGTACCCGACGCTGTCCAGCGCGTTCGCGCGGTCCCAGAGGTGTCGCGGCACCAGGAGCGGGAAGAGGGACCGTACGCCGGCATGGCCGACAGGGTTTGTGAGCGAGCTGAGCGCAACGATCGTGAGCAGCGGCAGCGCTGAGAGCACGCCGGCAAGCGAAGCGCCGACGATGGCGGCGATCGCGAGCGCGGACGCCGCATAGTCGAGCGTCATGAGGCCCACCCGGCCGTGCCGATCGAGGAGTGCCCCTGCGAGCGGGCTGAGCACCAGGCCGGGCGCGATGCTGAGGAATACCGCAAGCCCCGCGAGCACCGGCGACCGGAGCGTGTCGATGACAAAGAGCACGAGTGCCAGCTGCCACATCCCGGCCGCAGCGCGCACCAGCAACCCGGAGGCGGCCAGGCGCGTGAAGCCCCGGACCGCGAACAGCGCGCCGTAGCTCGTGCCGCGGGCGTCGCCGTCGCCCACCGCGGACGCTCCCCCGCTCACCTCCTCAGCCCGTGACAGCTGGCAAAACATCGACCGGCGCTTCGAAGATGACCGCGTGCAGTGCGGGCACCGCTAGAGCAAGCGGGCGTATGGGGTGAAGACCTCGAATATCGTCTGGACGACGCTCGCGAGGCGCGACGCGTCCAGCGCGGTGCGGATGTCGTGTCCCGCCGGCAGCGCCAGGCGAGCCATATACACGAGGCTCCCCGCGTACATGATCCCCCGGAGCGCCGCGGGAATGAGACCGAGGGCCCTGTCGAGCGCCGTGACCGCACGGGAGCGACGCTGCCGCGTCATGGCCGGACCGAGGATCTTGGCGCCAACGAAGCCGAGCGCGATGCTCGCTGCGGTGGAGATCACGAAGAACGACGCGAGCCGCCGCGTGTCCGGACCCAGCGGGACCACACCCTCGAGTGCGGCCGCGACCGGCTCCTCGAAAATGAGCGCGCCGAGGATCCCCGCCACGAGGACGACGAGCTGGAAGATGCCCATCACCAGGCCGACCCGCAGGCCGGACCAGGCCTGGTAGGCGATGGCGGCCACGATCGCGAGATCGGCGGTGTTCATGGGTCGGAACCTACCAGAGGATCGTTCGGCTCACCCGACCGCGGCAAGCCATCGCGCGATCGCGCGATCCTCGAGGCCGGCCGTGTCGAGCTCGTCGTCGCCCAGTCGGAGCACCGGGACGCGCAGCGTGTACACGTCACGGATCGAGCCGTCCCCGTCGATGTCCACGCGTTGGATCTCCAGCGCGCGATCCAGCGCGATGCGTCGCAGCGCGCGGTGGGTCTCCTCGCAGAGGGCACACCCTGCGCGCTCGTACAGCGTGACGCGCAACGGCTCCTCGCGGTGCGTCCGATTCCGGACGAGCGCGAGCGCGCGCCGTAGGTTCCCGCGCAGCATCGCTACAGTCTCAGGTGATGTCGCCCTTCGTGCGCCCCGACCTGTTCTGGTCGACCGATCGGGTCGCCGAGGCGCTCACGGACCCGCTCGTGCGCGTCGTCGACTGTCGTTTTCGCTTCGACGGCGACGCGCATCCCGACTATCTCGCGGGCCATCTGCCCGGCGCGGTCCATCTCGACTGGTCGCGTGACCTCTCCGCTCCTCCGCCTCCGACCGGCCACCCGCGTTTCATGCTCCTCGGTCCGGGCGCCTTCGCCGGGACGATGTCCCGCCTGGGCATCTCGAATGACACGCAGGTCATCGCCTACGACGCCGAGGGGGGCCATCACGCCGCACGGCTGTGGCTCGGCCTCCGGCGCTACGGCCACGACAAGATCGCCGTGCTGGAGGGCGGCATCCCAAAGTGGGAGCGCGAGGGCCGCCCGCTCGAGACCGGCGAGGTCACCGTGTCGCCGGGTCACTTCGACCCGCAGCCGCGTGAGGGCGTCATCGCATCGAAGGAGGAGGTCCTCGCGGCCATATCGAGCGGCGATCCCTGGCTGCTCGACGTACGCCGCGACGCCGAGTACCTGGGCCTGGAGCAAAGATCCGCGCGCGGCGGCCACATCCCGGGCGCGGTGAACGTGCTCTGGAAGGACGCACTGAACGACGACTGGACCATCAAGGACGCCGACGAGCTTGACGAGATGTATACGAACGCCGGCTTCGGGCCCGACACGCGCACGATCACGTACTGCCAGGCCGGGGTGCGCGCGGCGTTCACGCAGCTGGTGCTGACCGCGCTCGGCCGCACGGATGTCCGGACCTACGACGGCTCGTGGGACGAATGGGGCAACGACCCGGCGACGCCGGTCGTGACGGGCCGCAGCTGACGCGAGCGCCTGCCGCTCTGGCGACGCGTGGTCAGCTCACCAGTTCGCGGGACCCGGGACGTTCGGCGGGAGCCGCACGCCCGTGGGGCGGATGACGTACACGAGCCCGCCGGATCCCTCGAGCCACACGCGCTCGAAGTCGGCGCGACCGTACGTCTTGCGCAC
>JACDAF010000001.1 GCA_013695575.1 Chloroflexota bacterium
CCGTCGACCGCCCCGCCAATCGGGCCAAGGCGCGCCACGCCGGCGCCCAGCACCAGGACCGCCGAAGCGGCGACAAGGGATAGGAGCCGCGTCCGCCGCACGTTCGGCGCGCGGCGGTCCGCGAGGCGCGGGGTTGCCGGCACGGAACTCGATGGTAGTGGCTGGTGGCGCGCATTTCGTGCTGCTCTCGCAGGTTGTGCACCCGCCACGGATGCCACACGCTCTCACCAGGTGATCCTCGATCGTCTCGCAGGCGCCGGCGCCTCGTACGGTGCGGTCATCCGCAGCCGGCGCTACGCCCCGCTCTGGCTCGGACTGCTCCTCTCGAATTTCGGCGACACGCTGCACTACATCGCGCTCGTGGTCCTGGTGTTCGACCTGTCGGGGCAGGGCCTCGCAGTCGCAGGACTCGTCGCGACGGAGGTCGTGCCGGTCCTGCTGCTTGGACCTGTCGCGGGCGTGCTCATCGACCGGTTCAGCCGAAAGGGCATCCTCATCGCGGCCGATCTCGTCCGTGCGGCGCTCGCGCTCTCGCTCCTGTGGCCGCAGGGCGTGTGGCACGCCTATCTGGTGGCCGGCGGGCTCTCGGCGGCAAGCGTGTTCTTCAACCCGACCGTCAGCGCCGTGATCCCGGTCCTCACGACTCCGGAGCAGCGCCTCGCCGCGAACTCGGTGTCGTGGTCGACCGGTCGCCTCGTCCAGATCCTCGCGGCGTCGATCGCGGGCGCGCTCATCGCGCTCGCGGGGACCGCGCCGGCATTCGCGCTCAACGCCGCGAGCTTCGGCGTGTCCGGGCTGCTCATCGCGACGCTCGCGATCCCGGCACACGCGGGGCAGCTCACGGCAGGCACCAAGCGCGGCTTGGGCCCATACCTAGCGGACGCCCGTGCGGGACTCGCCCACGCGCGGAGCGACCACTTCGTCTCACGCCTCCTCGTCGTGCAGTCGCTCGCATCGTTCGCGGTCGGCGCCACCGGAGCCATGCTCGTCGTGCTCTCCGAGCGGCACCTGCGGCAGCCGCCCGAAGGCTTCGCGTGGCTCATCGGCGCGATCGGGGCGGGCGCATTGCTCGGACCGCTCATCCCGAACGTGTTCGCGCGCGACTACCGCAACGCGCGCTGGCTCTTCGTCCCTTACCTCATTCGTGGCGCCGGCGACGTGCTGATCGCCGTGTTCACACCGCTGCCGGTCGCGCTGCTCATCCTCTTCGTGTACGGCCTCAACACGAGCACCGGGATGGTCGTCTTCAACAGCACGATCCAAGGCGTGATCCCCGACGCGATGCGCGGGCGCGTGTTCACGCTGCTCGACGTGAGCTGGAGCGCGATGCGGCTCCTCTCGCTCGCGCTCGGCGCGATCGTCGTCGACCGCCTCGGCGTCCAGCCGCTGTTTTGGATGGGTGGGACGCTGCTGTTCCTGGCCGGAGCACTCGGGCTGGCGCTGCTCGGCAGGAGCAAGCTCACGCCCGATGTCGACCCGCTGCGGGCGTGACATCACACGCGGGCCGAAGAGGCGTTCGTGTCGCCGGCGACGCTCGCGGCCCCGGTCAAGGCAGGTGTCGGGCTCGCGACCCGCGCGCTGGAGCTACATCGCGCTCGCGGGGCATCCGGTCACGCGCCCAGCGCCTCGCTGACAGCCTCGTCGCGCCCCAGGCGCCGGCCCTCGGCGCGCGCGCGCTCGAGATCCTCCGCACCGACGAGCGTTCGTGCGCGCTCGAGCGCTGGCGGCAGGCCGGCCATCCGCATCCCCACGCCGCCGCCGATGTCGGCGCGCACCCGCTCGGCCGCCGCTCCGAGGCGAATCGCGCGCTCGAGGTCACCGACGTCGAGCAGGAGATGCGCGACAAGCTCGAGCGCTGCCGCCGTACCGATCGCCGCTCCCGCGCCGCTGGCGACACGGAGCGCGTCGCGGGCACGGGCGAGCGCCGCGGCATGGTCGCCGGAGAGCTGCTCCACGCGGCTGAGGGCGAGCAGCGTGAAGAGGCGGTAGTAGGTCTCCCTACCCTGATCGCCGGCCCGCTCGTAGGCCTCGAGCGAGGCCAGGACGCGGCGGCGGGCCGTCTCGACGTCGCCACGATGTAGGGCGTGCGTCCCGATCCCGCGCTGCACCTCGGCGATGCCGAGCTGGTCGCCGAGCTCCTCGTACAGTCCGAGGGCTTCCTCGAACAGCGACGCGGAGCGTTCGGGATCGCGGCCGAGTCCGAGCAGCGCATAGCCGATCCCGCTTGCCGCTTCGGCCGCGCCGCGCTTGTCGCCGAGTTCGCGGGACATCCGCAGCGCGGCCTCGCTCAGTACGAGCTCCGCCGCGTTGTCGCCGTGGAACCCGGCGAGCCTGCTGGCCGCGAGGAAGCCCTGCGCGCGCACCTCGTTGGGGACGCGGCCCTCCGGTGCCGCCAGCAGCGCCTCGAGCCAGCGCCGCCCCTCGGCCGCGTGGTCGCGCAGGTGCCAGAAGGCCCCGAGCGCTCTGGCCGCGCGGAATCCGGTCTCGAACGCACCCGTGTCGAGGGACCAGCGGAGCGCCGCGCGCAGGTTGTCGTGGTCGCGGTCGAGACGGTCGAGGGTCCGGGCGCCGTCACGCTGTTCGGCGTGCGGTCCGAGGTGCTCGGCGAGATCCCGATAGGCCTCGGCGTGCCGCCGCGCGGTGGGGGCGTGTTCGCCGGCCTCGTCGAGACGCTCCAGCGCGAAGTCGCGGATCGTCTCGAGCATCGAGAACCGTGGCTCCGCCTCGCGCGGGGTCGCGACGAGCAGGCTCTTGTCGGCGAGCGCCGCCAGGCCCTCGAGCACGTCGCCGCCGATCTCCTCCTCGGGTCCGCACACGACCGCGATCTGCTCGAGCTCGGCGCCACCCACGAAGACCGAGAAGCGTTCGAACAGCCTGCGCTCCGATTGCTCGAGGAGGTCGTAGCTCCAGCCGATCGCGCCGCGCAGGCTGCGCTGCCGCTCGGGCAGGTCGCGCACGCCGCCCGCGAGCAGCGCGAGGCGGCTCCCGAGCCGCTCGAGGATCGCCGCGGGTGAAAGCAGCTTCACGCGCGCGGCGGCGAGCTCGATCGCCAGCGGCAGGCCGTCGAGTCGAACGCAGATGGCCGCGATGACGGACGCGTTCGCCCCGGTGATCGCGAAATCCGGCTTCACGGCACGCGCCCGCTCGGCGAAGAGCCGGGCCGCCTCCGAGGCGGCGACGGCGGGCGCGTCGGCGAGCCCCGGGTCGGCCAGCTCAAGCGGCGGCACGGGGAACTCCTGCTCGCCCGAGAGCCCGAGCGCCGACCGGCTCGTCACGACCACCGCGGTGTCGGGGGCGCTACGCAGCAGCTCGGCGACCTGCGTCGCGGCGGCTGCGACCTGCTCGAAGTTGTCGAGCACAAGGAGCGTGCGGCGGTCGCGGAGATACGCGATGACCTGTTCGAGCGGCGGTGCGGCGCCGGCCAGCTGGATCCCGAGCGCGTGCGCGATCGTGGGCGGGACGAGGTCCGGGTCCCGGATGGGCGCGAGCGCGACGAAGGCGACGCCGCCGGGGAAGCGCTCCGCCGACTCCGACGCGATCTGAAGCGCGAGCCGCGTCTTCCCCGTGCCGCCGGGACCCACGAGCGTGAGCAGCCGCGTGCCCTCGAGCAGCCGCCGGGCCTCGGCGAGCTCGCGCTCGCGGCCGATGAACGTGGTGAGCTGGACGGGCAGGTTGTGGCGGGCCGCCTCGAGGGTGCGCAGCCGCGGGAAGCGGACCTCGAGGCCCTCGATATCGAGCTGGTGAAGGCGCTCGGGCCGCGAGAGGTCCTTGAGCCGGTGCTCGCCGAGGTCGCGCAGCGAGACGCCCGCGGGAAGCTCGTCCACCGCGAGCGACCGCGCGGTCTCGCTCAGCAGCACCTGTCCGCCGTGGCCCGCGGCGGCCACGCGCGCCGCGCGGTGGACGTCGAAGCCGACGTAGTCCACGCCGGACTCTTCGCCTCCGGGCGCGGCCTCGCCGGCGTGCAGCCCCATCCGCACGCGCACCGCGGCGCCGTGGGGCCAGGCGTGTCCGGCGAGCGCACGCTGCGCGGCGGCGCAGGCAGCGACGGCGGCCGGCGCGCTCGCGAACACGAAGAAGAACGAGTCGCCCTCGGTGCGGACCTCGCGGCCGCCGTGCGCGGTGAACGCCCGGCGGAGGATCACGGCATGATCCACGAGCACGTCGCGCCAGGCCCGCTCGCCGAGGGCGCCGACCGATGCCGTCGAGCCCTCGATGTCGGTGAAGACGAAGGTGAGCGTGCCCACCGGCAGGCCGGACATGTTGCGACAGTATCGGTGCGCATGCCGTGGGTAGGTCAGCCGAACCACGCGAATGGCCCGAACGAGAGCGTGGCCCCGCTTCGGCTCGCAGGCGTGAGAGGCCCGTCGCGGCGGAACGTACCATCCCGGCGATGGGAGGCGACTGACCCGATGGATCCGATCCGTCTCGCGCTCTACTGCCCGACCTGACTACCGGGCTACCACCTGCCGTATGTGACGGCAGCCCACACCGGGATCTTCACGCGGCATGGTCTCGACGTCGAGCTCCTCGAGCCCGCCGGCGGCCCCGAGAACGTGCGACTCGTCGCGGATGGCGGCGCCGATCTCTGCCTCACCAGCGTGCTCCACTATCTGCGGGCCCGTGCGGAGCATGGCGCGCTCGGGGCGCGGTTCATCGCGATGGTGACGCAGCGAACCCCTCTAGCGGCATTCGTCGTCGCGGGCAGGCCGACGGCGGCGGGGGTCGTACCCGAGCGCGCCCGAGACCTTGGCGGCGCTCGGATCGCCGGATCGCCGGACAAGTCCGCGCTCGCCCGCGAGCTCGTGGCGCACCTGCGGGAGCAGGGCGCCGAGCCGGGCGAGCTCATCGACGTCCCATACTCCGACGGAATGTCGGCTCTCGCGCGAGGCGAGGTCGATGCGATCGCGGACTTCATCGATCTCCTGCCGCGCATGAGGCGTCGTGTCCCGGACACCACCGTGCGCGGACTGCGGCTCGCTGATGACGGTGCCCTGAGCTACGGCAGCGGGCTCGTCGCGTCGGATCGGCTCGTCACCGATGCCCCGGGCGTCGCGGCGCGCGCCATCGGCGCGATCCGGGAGGCGTGGGACGCTACTCGCGAACGTCCGGATGCCGGCATCGCCGCATTCCGCGAGCGGTACAGCGACGTGGATCCCATGGTCGTGGCGGAGTGCTGGCGCGAGACCGAGCGGCTCATCTACGCGGACGAGCCGGGAGCCCTCGATCCCGCCCGCTTGATCGCCACGCTCGAACGGTCTGCGGCGATCCACGCCCTGCCAATGCCCGAGCCCTCGAGCACTTATGCGCTCGTAGGCACCGGTCGCTATCGCGGCGTGGCGTATCGCACGGCGACCGTGCCCGAGTAGGCGGGAACGCGGAGCTCAGCACTGCGCTCGACGCGGAAACGTAGCCCGAACGCGTCGCGTCGCCTTTTCTGGTCGACGAGCCGACCAGGGTCGGAGAACTCTGCGGACATGCGCTCGGAGGGCCCGACGATGGTGAAGGTGAAAGGCGGCGAGAGCAGCGCCCCGTTGATCTGGATCACCGCGCCGACGCACGCCGAGGCGGCGGTGATGCGCTCGCCGTTCACGCTGATCGCCTGCGCGCCCGCCCTCCAGGCCGCGTTGAGGACGTCGGTGATGTCGGTGCTGTGCACGATCGCGAGATCGATCGTTCGCGTCGGTGCCGAGGCAGGCACGCGTCCGTCGTCGAGCGTCACGATGAGTCCCTCGCCGGAGACCGGCGTGAGCCCCGCCGCCTCCTTCGCCCGGGACAGCCGCCGCTCGAGATCGGCGGCGAGCGGTCCGAAAACGGCCGTTCGCGATTGGATCGCGTCGAGCTCGGCGCGCAGCGAGGCGAGCTGCGTCTTCAAGGTCTCCTGCTCGGCCTGAAGGTCCAGCGCCGCCTCAGCAAGGGTCACCTGGTAGCGGGCGGCGAAGGGAAGCCTCGTGCTCTGGGTCTGCCACTGCGCCGCGATGAGCACGCCGAAGATGAGCGCGGGGACGACGAACGCGAGCCCGACCGGTGCCCGCGGCC
>JACDAF010000015.1 GCA_013695575.1 Chloroflexota bacterium
CGGTCCAGCGTCATAGACATACGGAAGTCCTCCTACGAGATCTGGCGGGGGCGCGCAGCCGCATAGACGGGGACACGTGTGGCAAGGCGCTCATGGTAGTCCCGACCCTCCTCACGGGTCAAGGGACAGGAGATAGTCCGCTTGCCCGCCCCGCCTGTCAATAGGCAGTCGCGCGAGGCTGCACGGGGCTGCTGGGGCCGGAGGGTGTCGGGGCCCGCGCTGACCGCGAGCCTTCCTAGAATTCCCGGCGTGAGCTTTTCCCGTGTGCCCTGGCCCGCGGGGACGGTCACGATGCTCTTCACCGATATCGAGGGATCGACGGCGCAGGTCGCCGCGCTCGGGTCCGATCGGTGGGAAGAGGTCCTCAAGCTGCACGCCGGGATCCTTCGTGCGGCGCTCGCCCAGAACGACGGCGCTGAGGTCCGCACCGAAGGTGACGCCTTCTTCGCCGTGTTCACGAGCGCCAGTGCGGCCCTCGCCGCCGCGGTGGCGGCCCAGCGCGGGCTCCACGCCGCTGATTGGCCGCACGGTGCGGCCGTCCGCGTCCGGATGGGCCTGCACACCGGCGAGGCGCGGCCGGCGACGACGGGGGCCGGCACCGATTACATCGGCTTCGAGGTCCATCGCGCCGCCCGCGTCGCCGCCGCCGGTCACGGTGGGCAGATCCTGGTCTCGGACACCACCCGCGCGCTCGTCCACGATCAGCCGGGTCGAGGCGTCGCGCTCCGAGACCTCGGCGAGCACCGCTTCAAGGATCTCGAGCGTCCGCAGCGCGTGTACCAGCTCCTCGTCGATGGGCTGCCGGACGACTTCCCCCCGCTCCGCAGCCTCGATGCGACCCCAAACAACCTCCCGACGCAGACCACCAGCTTCATCGGACGCGAACGGGAGATCGAGAAGGCGCTCGGGCTGCTCGACTCCGGCCGGCTGCTGACCCTGACCGGCAGCGGCGGCACCGGCAAGACTCGGCTCGCCCTGCAGGTCACCGCGGGCGCGCTCGACCGCTTCTCGGCAGGAGCCTGGCTCGTCGAGCTCGCGGCGGTCACCGATCCCGCCGCGGTGGCCACCGCCGTGGCGGGCGCGCTCCACATCTCCGAACGGTCCGGTCACGACATGCTGGCCGTGATCACCGAGTCGCTCCGCAGCCAGGAGCTGCTCCTCGTACTCGATAACTGCGAGCACCTCATCCAGTCGTGTGCCGAGCTCGCGGACGTGCTGCTGCGCTCGTGCCCACGCGTGAAGATCATCGCCACGAGCCGGGAAGCCCTGAGCGTGCCGGGCGAGATGCTCATGCCGGTCCCCTCGCTGCGCCTCCCGGAGCCCGGCACCGTGCCACCGCTCGACGAGCTGCGGAGCTACGAGGCCGTGCGCCTCTTCAGCGACCGGGCAGCGGCATTCCAGCCGGGATTCGAGCTCACGCCTGAGAACGCGGACGACGTCGTGCGGATCTGCCGTCGCCTGGATGGGATCCCGCTCGCGCTGGAGCTCGCCGCCGCGCGCGTCCGCGCGCTCTCGCTGGGTCAGGTCGCGCAGCGCCTCGACGACCGGTTCCGCCTGCTCACCGGCGGCGGGCGCACCGTCGTGGCGCGGCAGCAGACCCTCCGTGCGCTGATCGACTGGAGCTACGACCTTCTCAGCCCTCCCGAGCGAACGCTCCTGGCGCGGCTCGCGGCCTTCGCGCGCGGCTGGACGCTCGAGGCGGTGGAGGAGATCTGCGCCGGCGACGGTCTGGGGCGCGACGACATTCTCGATCACCTTGCCCACCTCGTCGACAAGTCGCTCGTCGTGAAGCAGGAGCGCTCTGGCAGCGCGCGCTACGCGATGCTCGAGACGATCCGCGAATACGCCCGCGACAAGCTCGTGGAGTCGGGCGAGGCACCGGTCATCCGGAGGCGCCACTTCGACCACTACTTCCGGCTGCTCGAGCGGGCCGGCGAAAGGCGCGGCAGCGCCGAAGGCATGGCGCTGGCCGCCGACTACGAGAACCTGCTGGCCGCGCTCGAATGGGCCGAGGCCGAGCCAGAAAGCGAAGAACGCGTGCTCCTCTTCGCCGGGCTGATGCTGGAAGTTGCGACCTACCGTGGCCGGAGCGGCGAGCTCCGGCAGATGCTGGCCCGTGCGCTCGAGCGCGGCGATCCGAACGGACGCACGCTCGGCCGCGCGCGCGCCCTCGCGACCGCCTCGGGGTTGGCCGGGATGCAGGAGGACGCCCCGGCTGCGCTGGCCCAGGCGACGGAGGCAGTGGGGATCCTGCGTGCGCTCGGCAAGTCGCGGGAGCTCGCGCTGGCCCTGATGTTCCTGGGCTCGGCCGGGTACGACCTGGCAGCGTTCACCGAGGCCGAGTCCCTCCTGAACGAGACCGGCGACCTCTTCAGCCTCGGGTTCCTGCGATTCCTCAGCGGCGATGCCGCGCTGAAACGCGGTGAGTACGCAGCGGCGCGCCGTGCACTCACCGAGAGCCTGGCGCTCTTCCGGCAGACCGGGGGTAACTCGCCCCTGCATTCCCTGCCGCTCCTCAGCCTCGGTCGCCTCGCGTGCGCCGAGGGGGACTTCGTTCTCGCGCGCCGGCTCGTGGAGGAGGCGCTCGCGGTACGCCGGACCGGCGAGAACCGCTGGGCCATCGCGATCGCGCTGAACAGCCTCGGCGAGGTCGACCGCTGCGAGGGCCGGGCCGCCGACGCGGCGCCCCTCTTCGACGAGGCGCTGCGCGAGGGCCGCGCGATCGGCGACGGTCCGCTCATCGCCTGGTCGCAGCACAACCTCGGTCATGTCGCGCTCCAGGTCCGCGACCTGCCGACCGCGGCCGCCCACCTCGGCGAGAGCCTGACGCTGCGGCGCAGGGCCGGGCGGAACGTGAACCTCGCGTCCTCGTTCGCGGGATTCGCCGGTCTCGCAACGCACGCCGACAGGTTCACCGAGGCGGCCTTGCTCTTCGGCGCCGCTGACGCGGTGCTCGAGGCGGAGCACGGGGTGCTGCCGCCCGCGGACGAGCTGGTCCGGGCGCTCGACCTCGCACTGGTGCGGGAACACCTGGACCGCGGCGCCTTCGAGGCGAGGACCGCGGAGGGCCGCACGGCGGACCTGGAGACGGTGGACCGGGTCACCGAAGGCCTGACTAAGAACATCCTAAGAAGACCACACGAAACCGCCCGCCTGTAGTTACTCTTCACAGGATGGTCGAGCAGGTCGTGACGCGCAGGACCGTCCTCGCGGCCGCTGCAGCCGGTGGTGCGGGGGTCGCGGCCAGCCGCCTCCTCGCCGCGGCAGCCCCACCGGCCCGGGTGCCGGTCCCGGTCACCGGGACCCAAGCGAACGCGATGGGCCTCGACTGGGTCTCGCCGCTCGAGAACACGCCCGCGAAGATCGCGCACCTGCTGCGTCGCACGTCCTTCGGGTACACGCAGGCCGAGCTCGAGCAGTCGGTGTCCGATGGCTATGAGCGGACCGTCGACCGGCTCGTCGACACGAAGATCGCGGAGCCGCCCGCGTTCCCGAACGGCGACAACGCCAGCCGCGGCCAGCCGCTCAAGATCGGCGAGCTCCAGAAGTGGTGGCTCGACTGGATGCTCGCGTCCCCCACCCCGTTCGCCGAGCGCCTCACGCTCTTCTGGCACAGCCATTTCACGAGCGACTTCCGCAAGGTCGGCGCGCAGTCCCCGTTCATGTACTGGCAGAACCTCACCTGGCGCAAGATGGCGCTGGGCGACCTCCGGTCGATGCTCTATCAGGTGACTATCGACCCGGCGATGCTCGACTACCTCGACCTCGGGCAGTCGAACCCGCGCAACCCGAACGAAAACTACGCGCGCGAGCTGATGGAGCTCTTCACCATGGGGATCGGCAGCTTCACCGAGGAAGATGTGAAGGCGGCCTCGCGCGCGCTCGTCGGCTGGCGCGCCCCTCGCACCGAGCAGATGGTCAAGGCGCAGGTCGAGGAGTCCATCAAGCGCACCGGGAATCCTCCGCCGAACGTGCCCAAGTCCGACACGTCGCGGGTCGGCGTCTTCGAACGCAACCGCGCGGTCCAGGGCGGGATCACTTTCCTCGGCCAGACCAGGCAGTGGGACACCCAGTCCGTGATCGACCGTATCCTCGAGCAGGAGTCCACCGCGCCGTACCTCGCGCGCAAGCTCGCCGTGCAGCTCGTGACGCCGACGCCCTCAGACGCGTACGTCTCCCAGCTCGCGGAGACGTTCCGCAGGTCGAAGTACAGCGTGAAGGACGTGATCCGCCAGATCTTCGCGAGCCCCGAGTTCACCGCCCCGACGGCGTACCGCTCGCTCATCAAGTCGCCCATCGAGTACATGCTCAGCGCGGCCAAGGCGCTCGGGAACCCGGCGCTCACGAGCGTGGTGACCGCATCGGGTCCGGGGATGGGCATGACGCTCTTCGATCCCCCGAGCGTCGGCGGCTGGCCGAACAACGAGTCGTGGGTGAGCTCGAACGCGATGCTCACGCGCGTGAACTACGCGACCGCGGCGGTGCAGCAGACCCGCAAGCTGCCGCCGAGCGGCAACGCACATGAGGTGCAGCTCGACGCGGTGCTCGGGCCGCCGACCCTCCGTCTCCTGAACGAGGCCGGCGATGAGAGGCGGCGCTGGATGCTGCTGCTCGCCTCACCGGAGTTCCAGCTGAAGTGACGACAGAGCGGTGGTCACACCCCTGCACGCCCCGGGGAGGTCTGCGATGAATCAGGGTCCTGGCGTGTCCGGCATCTCACGGCGCGACTTCCTCCGCGCCGGCATGGTGTTCGGCGCGGGTGCGGCGGGCCTTGCGGCGGGCTACGCGGCCGTCCCCGACGTGTTCGCGCGCGCGGTCTACACCGCGAAGCAGGACGGCGTCGTCAACGACCGCGTGCTCGTCATGATCCAGCTCGCCGGCGGCAACGACGGGCTGCAGACCGTCATCCCGCTCGCCAACAGCCGCTACCGGGACCTGCGCCCGCAGCTCTCGAAGGCCGCCGATACAGCGCTGCCGCTCAACGAGCAGTGGGGCCTCAGCGCGAGTCTCGGAGGTCTCCACAAGCTCTACGGCGAGGGCAAGGTGGCGATCGTCCAGGGCGTCGGCTACCCGCAGCCGTCGCAGTCGCACTTCGACTCGATCCGCGTGTGGGAGACCGCTGACCCGACGCGTCGGGAGCAGGACGGCTGGCTCGGCCAGACGATCGCGAAGAACTACGACACCGCGGGGCACCCGCTCATCGGCTGCGCCTGCGGCACGACTTCGGTGCCGGGCGCGCTGCGCGACCTCGAGGCGACGCTCACCGTCGTGCAGGACCAGAAGACCTTCAAGTTCCAGGGCGGCGAGGACGTGGACCGCTCGGTCGGCGCGCTGTACACCGGCACGCCTGGGATCTACGGCGCGCTCTTCGACACCGCGGTCGCGACCGCGCGCGACACCGTCGCGCAGCTGAAGACGTCAGCCGAGCGCTACGTGCCGAAGGCGAAGTACTCCGACGACTCGCGTCTGGTGTACTCCTCGAAGAACCAGCTCGCCGCCGCGCTGCAGCTCGCGGCGGAGCTCATCGTCACGGGCACCGGCGTGAAGGTCCTCCACGTGACGCTCGGCGGCTTCGACACGCACTACGCGCAGCAGAACCGCCACGAGCAGCTCCTCGCCTACTTCGACCAGGCGATCTCCGCCTTCTACGAGGACATCGCCGCGTACGGCATGTCCGACCGGGTGGTCGTCGCGACCTGGTCGGAGTTCGGCCGTCGCGCCACCGAGAACGCGAGCGCCGGCACCGATCACGGTACCGCCGCGCCGGTGATCCTCTTCGGCGACCCGGTCACGGGCGGCCTGTACGGTCAGGCGCCCGATCTCGCGAAGCTCGACCCGCGCGGCAACGTCGGATACGAGGTCGACTTCCGCTCGGTCTACCAGGAGATCCTCGGCTCGCACCTCGGTGTCGACGAGCGGGAGATCTTCAGCGAGTCCTTCGAGCGGGTGCCCTTCATCAAGAGGGCGTAGTGCGTGTCGGTCGCGCTTTCGCTCTGCGGATCGCCGCGACCGCCGCCACCGTCGCGACACTGCTCGGGTCGAGCGCCTACGTCGCGGCACACCCGAAGGACCCGAGCGCACCGCTCCAGCCGCCGGTGGTGCAGCCGAGCCCGAGCCCCACGCCGAGCGCACGGCCCAGCGGCCGCATCCAGATCGAGCCGGCGGTGCGGCAGACCGCGCTGCCGGGGATCACCTTCACCCATGTCTCGTGATACACCCTCCTCCCTTCGCCGCCTTCGGCTGCTTTGGTCGGGGGGGCCTGGGACGGCTCGGTCGGGCAAAGCCCTCCCTCGCGTACATCGGTTCCAGGCATTGGGCAGCGAGTGCGAGATCTACGCGATGGGCGTCAGCGCTGCGGCCCTCGACGACGCCGAGGCGTGGGTCCAGGAGCGGCACCACCGCTTCACCAGGTTCGAGAGCGGGAGCGAGCTCTCCCGGCTGAACGCCGCGGCCGGCGCGTGGATGCCCATCAGCACGGAGCTCGAGGCGCTCCTGCATCTCGCGCTCGACGCCTACACCGAGAGCGCGGGGCTCGTCCACGCGGGCGTCCTGCCGGCGCTCGAGGCCGCCGGCTACACGCGAACGTTCGCGGCCGGGCCGACGGTCGCGACGCTCGATCGCTCGCGGCCCCTCCAGCCGCTGCCCGAGCTGCTCGAGATCGACGTTGGACGCGCGCGCGTTGCCCCGGGCGCTGCGCTCGACCTCGGCGGGCTCGCGAAGGGCTGGCTCGCCGACCGCTGCTCCGAGCGGCTGGGCGCGAACGCGCTCGTGAACCTGGGCGGCGACCTGCGCGCGCGGGGTCCAGGCCCCGGCGGTGAGGGCTGGGCCGTCGGCTTCGGTGACCGCACCGTGCTCCTTTGGGACATGGGCGCTGCGACGAGCGGGACCACACGCCGGCGCTGGGGCGCCGGGCTCCACCACCTCATCGACCCGCGCACCGGCCTCCCGGCGGACAGCGACCTCGAGGAGGTCTCCGTTCTCGCGCGCAGCGCAGCGGGCGCTGAGATCCTGGCGAAGACGGCACTCCTGCTCGGCCGCGACCGAGCCGGGGCCTGGCTCCGAGGGCGGGCACTCGGCTGGAGCCTCGGGTGACCCCGGAGCAGGCCGAGCTCCTGAGCCGGCGGTGACGCAGCAGCAGGCGGATCTCCTCTTCTGGCTCCTCGCCCGCGCGAGCGGCATCACGTCCTTTCTCGCGTTGTTCATCGCGATCCTGACCGGGATCGCGCTGCGGACCACCGTGCTCGGCTGGCTCGGCACGAACCGCGCGCTGAAGGCCCTCCATCAGTTCACGACCGCGCTGTGGATACCCCTCGGGCTCGTGCATCTCGGCGCGCTCGTCGTGGACAAGACCGCGCGCGTCGGGGTCGCCGACCTCGTCATACCCTTCGGCATCGACTACGGCACAGGCGACGCGCGGACCGCGATCGGCCTCGGCACGCTCGCCTTCGACATCTTCATCGTCGTCACGATCACGAGCTGGCTCCGAACGCGGATGGAGCAGCGCCTCTGGTCGTGGATCCACCGCACGTCGTACATCGCGTTCGGGCTCACCTTCGTGCACGCGTTCCTGGCAGGGACCGACTTCCGCTCGCCGGCGATCTCGGCGCTCTCGTGGTCGCTCGCCTTCGTCGCGCTCGTGCTGGCGCTCTCGCGGATCGTCTGGGGGCGCCTGCCGGCCTGACCAGGGCGCACGCGTGGCGCGCGCTTCACTCGTCGCGTGAGCTTTCACATGACGTCGCGGCCGGGCGATCCGATCGCGCCGCTAGACTCCGCGCCGTGCGTGTCGATCTCGAGGGTCGCATCGCGGTGGTCACGGGTTCGACGCGGGGCATCGGGCGCGCGATCGCCGTGGCGCTGGCAGCGAATGGCGCTGCCGTCGTGGTGCACGGCAGGGACGCGGCTGCGGTCGATGCGGTGGTCAGCGAGACGCGGCGGTCCGGGGGACGGGCCGAGCGCTGCGTCGGCGATCTCGGCTCAAGCGCCACGCTCGACGCGCTCATCGAGACCGCCGCAGGCCTCGGCGGCATCGACATCCTCGTGAACAACGGCGCGCTCACCGACACCTTCGGTCCGGTGCTCGAGGTGAGCGACGAGCGGGTCGACGAGATCCTCCGCGTGAACCTCCGAAGCGCGGTGCTGCTCTCGGTGCGCGCTGCCCGGGTCATGGCCGCGAAGCGGCGC
The DNA here is from genome assembly GCA_013695575.1 of Chloroflexota bacterium. Lineage (GTDB taxonomy): Bacteria > Chloroflexota > Limnocylindria > P2-11E > P2-11E > JACDAF01. Next base: position 8,182 of record JACDAF010000015.1, read on the forward strand.
GGCGCGATCGTGAACCTCACCTCCGTCGGCGGGTCGCAGCGCGCCCATCACGACAACGCCATCTACGACGTCACCAAGGGTGGGCTCGACGCGCTCACCCGCGCGCTTGCCGTCGATCTCGGCCCGGCCGGGATCCGCGTCAACGCGGTCGGTCCCGCCGCCACCGCCGACGCACCGGCGGAGGGACGGGCGCAGGACGCGCCGCTGCGGCGCGGCGGCGTCCCCACAGACATCGCCGAGGCCGTGCTGTATCTGGTCTCGGACGACGCCGCGTTCGTGACCGGCCAGATCCTGTATGTCGACGGCGGTCTGTCGGCGCAGCTCCGGAGCCCGTCCGTGGCCGCCGCGAGCCAGGAGGAGATCCCGCGTGGCTCGTGACGCGTCGCACACATCGGGTGCTGTGAGACCCAACACAAGGCCGGCGACGCGGACCGGGTGCGCTGTTGAGCGTGTGCGCTGCGCGCTCTATCGCGTGCCGCTCGCGGAGCCGGTGAGCGACGCGAAGGTGACCAGCGGCCGCCAGCAGCCGCTGGCGAGCGTGGACGTTCTCGTCGCGAGGATCGCGACAGCCGATGGCCTGGAGGGCATCGGGTTCAGCTACTCCAAGCGCGCAGGCGGGCCCGCGCTCTTCGCCCACGCTGAGCAGCTCGCACCCCTGCTGATCGGCGAGGACGCGCTCGCCATCGGGCGGATCTGGGAGAAGCTGGTGTGGGCCGCGGCGTCGATCGGACGCGAGGGGCTCGCGGTGCAGACGGTCGCGGCGTTCGATATCGCGCTGCACGATCGCAAGGCGAAGCAGGCGGGACTTCCCCTCGCGACGCTGCTCGGGCACTACCGCGGCAGCGTGCGCTGCTATGACACCGGCGGCGGCTTTCTCTCGGCGACGGACGCCGAGGTGGTCGCGAACGCCGAGCGAAGCCTCGCCCGCGGCGTGGGCGGGATCAAGATCAAGGTGGGAGGGGACCAGCGTTCGGACCTCGCCCGCGTCGCGGCCGTTCGCGGCGCGATCGGCGGGGCCACGCCGCTCATGGCCGACGCGAACCAGCAGTGGGACCGGGCCGCCGCGCGGCGGATCGGCAGGACGCTCGAACGGTATGACCTCACCTGGCTCGAGGAGCCGCTCGATGCCTACGACGCCGCCGGACACGCGGCGCTTCGGCAGGCGCTCGACACCCCGATCGCGAGCGGCGAGATGCTCAGCACGACGCGCGACCTGCGCCGGCTGCTCGACGCAGGCGCCGTCGATGTGCTCCAGCCGGACGCCGTTCGCGTGGGAGGCGTGACACCGTACCTGCGGATCGCCGCGCTCGCCGCGGAGCTCGGCGTCACCGTCGCGCCGCACTTCGCGACGGAGCTGCACGTGCATCTCGCCGCGGCCCAGCCCGCCGAAGGCTGGGTGGAGTACTTCGACTGGCTGCAGCCGCTCTTCGAGGAGCAGCTCGAGATCGCGGGCGGACGGATCCAGGTCCCGGACCGGCCCGGCCTCGGCCTGACGCTGTCGCCGCGCGCCGAGACCTGGGTCCGGGCCGCGGCAGAGCTCCCCGAGCGCTAGCCGTGCGCGTCACCGATCTCCGCGCGACACCCGTCGCGATCGCGGACCCGCCCCTGCGCAGCGCGTTCGGCCTGCACGCGCCGTTCGCCCTTCGCACCATCGTCGAGGTCGACACCGACGAGGGCGTCGTCGGCGTCGCCGAGACGTACGGCGGGGACGCCCCTCTGCGCGCCCTCGACGCGGCGCGGGCGCTCGTCATCGGCCGCGACGCGTACCGGCTCACGCCACTGCGCGTCGAGCTCGACGCCGCGCGCAGGCCCGCCGAGGAGCGGCCCTGGGAGGCGCGGGGCTTCGCCGCGCCCGCGCTCTTCTCCGCCATCGAGGTCGCCTGCCTGGACGCGATCGGCCGGCAGACCGGGCGCCCGGTGTGCGATCTCCTGGGCGGCCGGGTTCGGGACGAGATCCCGTTCTCCGCGTACCTGTTCTTCAAGCATGCCGGGGACGACGAGTGGGGGGAGGTCATGAGCGCGGAAGCGCTCGTCGGCGAAGCGCGGCAAATGCGCGAGCGGTACGGCTTCGGCTCGCTGAAGGTCAAGGGAGGCGTGCTCGAGCCCGACCGTGAGGTCGCGGCGATGCGGGCGCTGCGGGAGGCCTTCGGCCCGTCGGTGCCGCTGCGCCTGGACCCGAACGCGGCCTGGAGCGTCGCCACGAGCACACGCATCGCCGAGGAGCTCGCCGGGACCCTCGAGTACCTCGAGGACCCGACGCCCGGTCTCGACGGGATGGCGAAGGTCGCGGAGCGCTCCCCCATCCCGCTCGCGACGAACATGTGCGTGACAGCGTTCGAGCACCTCCCCGCGGCGGTCGCGAAGCGATCAGTCTCGATCGTGCTGTCGGACCACCACATGTGGGGCGGCATGCGCGCGACCGTGGAGCTTGGCCGGCTCTGCCGCGTGTTCGGCCTGGGCGTCTCGATGCACTCGAACTCGCACCTCGGCATCTCGCTCGCGGCGATGACGCACGTCGCGGCGGCGGTGCCGGAGCTCACCTACGCCTGCGACACGCATTACCCCTGGCAGACCGACGAGGTGATCACGGGTGGCAAGCTCCGCTTTCACGACGGAGCGCTCCCGGTGCCGCCGGGACCCGGTCTCGGGGTGGAGCTGGACCGCGATGCGCTGGCGCGGCTGCACGAGCGGTACCGCGGGACCGACCTCCGCTACCGCGACGACGTGGCGGAGATGCGGAAGACCGATCCGGACTGGCGCCCGCACGTTGGCGACTGGTGAACGCGCACCGAGGTGCTCTAGCATCCTCGGGCCGCCGCCGCGACGGCGGGGCTGGGGGTAACGGTTGGATCCACTCGAGCTCCGCGACCGGCTGCGCGGCGCGATCGCGTTCCCGATCACGCCGTTCCAGGGTGATCTCTCGCTCGATGGGGACGGCTTCGCGCGGAACATGGAGCGCCTCGTCGGCTCCGGCGTCGTCGCGATCGTCGTCGCGGGCGGGACCGGCGAGTTCCACTCGCTCACCCCGGACGAGATCGTCCGGCTCTGCGCCATCGCCGTCGAAGCGTCGGCCGGGCGCACGCCGGTCATCGTGGGGGTCGGGCTCAACGCGAGCCTCGCCACCGCCCTGGCCCGCCGCTGCGAGGCCGCCGGCGCGGATGGGCTGCTGCTGATGCCGCCGGCGTACGGGCGCGCCGAGGACGACGGCTTCTTCGCGTACTACTCGGCGATCGCGCAGTCGGTGGGTATCGGAGTGTTCCCGTACGCGCGCGACCACGCGGTGCTCTCGCCGGCGCTCGTCGCGCGTCTCGCGCGCCTGCCGAACGTCATCGCGTTCAAGGATGGCCACGGAGATATCCGGCTCTGGAAGCGCATCCGCGAGCACGTCGGCGATGGCATCCGCTGGCTCGCGGGCGTCGGCGACGACATGGCGCCCCAGTACTTCACCGCGGGCGCGGAAGGCTACACGTCGAGCATCGCGAACCTCTACCCGGACGTTGCCGTGCGGCTCTTCGAGCTCGCGAGCTCGGACGCGCTCCTCGCCGAGGAGCTCGTGCAGCAGCACATCCAGCCGCTGTACTCGATGCGCCCGAGACGCCGCGGCTACGAGGTCACGACGATCAAGGCAGCGATGACCCTCCAGGGGCGACCGGCGGGACCGGTGCGGCCACCGCTCTCGCCACTCGCGGACGAGGATGCCGTGGACCTGGAGCACGCGCTGGTGCGGCTCGCCGAGGCCGGGCGGCCACTGGGCGCCGTGGCAGCGAGGACATGATCCGCTTCGGACGCGACCGGGAGCGGCGTCGTTTGACGAGTGGACCTGGATGTGCACGCCAAGCGACTGACACACGCAGCGACTGATAAGAGGAGGACGACACATGCGATCGATGAGAGGCGCGATCACAGCCCTCGGACTGGCCGCGATCGTCGTGGGTGCCTGCGGCGGACCACCGCAGCCCGGAGCGCCTGCGGCCAGCGCCCCCGGAGCCGGCGCGGGTGCGGCCGGACCGAAGTTCCCCGACGCACCGGTGACGCTCAACATCATCGACATCGCGGGCCAGAACCAGCTCGTGAAGGGCATCTTCGACAGCTACAAGAAGACCTATCCGAACCGGCTCCGAGATTACAAGATCGAGATTGGCCTCTCGCCCGAGATGCCGGCGAAGATCAAAGCGCAGCAGGACGCCGGCAACATCCAGACCTCGATCGTGCTCACCGGCCTCGACGGCATGGCCGCCGGCGTCGAGCAGACCATCTGGGAGCCGCTCACGCCGAAGTACGCGGCGCAGCTCGAGAACATGAAGAACTACCTCGACGAGGTGAAGCCGATCCAGGAGCTCGCGAAGGGCTTCGGCGTCCAGGTCGTGTACACCCCGAGCGGCCCGCTCCTGGAGTACAACGCGGCCAGGGTCCCCAACCCGCCGAAGACGGCGGCCGAGCTGCTCGCGTGGGCGAAAGCCAACCCGAACAAGTTCGTGTACGCCCGGCCGGCGAACAGCGGCCCCGGACGCACGCTGCTCCAGGGCCTGCCGTACATCCTCGGCGACAAGGATCCCAGGGACCCCGAGAAGGGGTGGGACAAGACCTGGCAGTTCCTGAAGGATCTGGATCCGTACATCGAGTACTACCCCACCGCCACCACGCCGACGATGAAGGAGCTGTCCGACGGGACGCGCTGGATGATCGCCAGCACCATGGGCTGGGACATCAACCCGCGCGTCCTGGGCCAGGTCCCGAAGGAGATGAAGGTCGCGCGGCTCGACAACACCTCGTTCGTCGCGGATGAGCAGTTCATGGCCGTCCCGAAGGGCCTCGACGAGGGGCGCCTCGCCGTCGTCCTCGACATCATCAACTTCGCACTCCGTCCCGAGAGCCAGGCGCTCACCTTCGACGCCGGTTACTTCTACCCGGGCCCGGCCGTGAAGGGCGTGACCCTGGACAAGGCTCCGCCCGAGAGCCAGCAGGCGATCAAGGAGTTCGGCCGGCCGGAGTACGACCAGTGGGCCAAGGAGTCCAAGATCGTGCTTCCGCTCGGGTCCAAGGAGCTCGTCACGGCGTTCGAACTCTGGGACAAGGCCTTCGGCGCGAAGAAGAAGTGACCGCGGCGCCACAGGAGGGCGCTGTTCCGCCGGCCGGCCCCACGAGGCCGGCCGGCCCGGGTCCGGGACGTCTCGAGCTCCGCGGCGTGACGAAGCGCTACGGGGGGATCACCGCACTCGAGTCTCTCGACCTCAGCGTGATGCCCGGCGAGTTCATCACGCTCCTCGGGCCGTCCGGGTGCGGGAAGACCACCGCGCTCAACTGCCTCGCGGGGCTGCTCGGCCTCAGCGCCGGCGAGATCTGGCTTGACGGCCGCCGCATCGATGGGTTGCCCGCGGAGCGGCGCGGCTTCGGCATGGTGTTCCAGAACTACGCGCTCTTCCCCCACCTCACCGCCCGCCGCAACGTCGCCTTCGGCCTCGAGGTGCGCGGACTGGCCCGCGAGCAGGTCCGGCGCCGCACCAACGAGGCACTCGCGCTCGTCCGCCTCGAGCAGCACGCGGACCGGCATCCGGGTCAGCTCTCGGGCGGGCAGCAGCAGCGCGTGGCGATCGCCCGCGCGCTCGTCATGGAGCCCCGCCTGCTGCTGATGGACGAGCCGCTCTCGAACCTGGACACGAAGCTGCGCGGAGAGCTGCGCACGGAGATCAAGCGGCTGCATCAGAGCCTCGGGCTGACGACGATCTACGTCACGCACGACCAGGGCGAGGCCCTGTCGCTCTCGGACCGGCTGGTGCTGATGCGCGATGGCCTGGTCCAGCAGATCGGCACGCCGCCCGAGGTGCACGCCAAGCCGGCCAGTGCGTTCGTCGCCGACTTCATGGGCTACCGGAATCTCGTGCCCGTTGAAGTCGTCGCGGTGGAGAACGGCCAGGCCACCGTGCAGGCGCCGGGCCTTGCCCTGCGAGGCACCGCCATCGGAGCGGTCCGCGCCGGCGGGCACGCCATCGCCGCGGTGCGTCCGGAGGACATCGCCTGCCGGCGCGGCGGCGACGGACCGATCCGGGGCCGGGTCGACGTGGTCGAGTTCCAGGGTGACTCGCTCGCGGCCGACATCGTCGTCGACGGCGGGCATCGCCTCTACGCGGTCTCGTCCGGGCCACTGTCGCCAGGCGACCTGATCTCGCTCGACGTCGCGCCGCATCGTCTGCTCGTGTACCCGGCCGAGGGCGAGGCGCGACCGTGAGCGCCCGCCAGGGCCT
>JACDAF010000025.1 GCA_013695575.1 Chloroflexota bacterium
GGGGACGGGCACACCCGAACCCCGCACTCAAGCAAATGGAGGACCCATGCAGCAGCGATATCTGAAGCTCCTCGCGATCATGACCGCGCTGGCTCTCGTGGCCGGCGCATGTGGCGGCGGCACCGGCAGTGGCGGCGGGGCGACCACGGCGCCCGGCGGTGCGGCGGCGGCGAAGACCGTCAAGATCTACTCGAGCCTGCCGCTCACCGGCCCGTCCCGCGCCCAAACGCTCACCGTCGTGAACGGCATCAAGATGGCCCTCGACGAGAACGGCGGCAAGGACGGCACGAACGCGAAGGTCGGCAACATCACCGTCGAGTACGAATCCCTCGACGACGCGACCGCCGCGAAGCAGTCGTGGGACGCGGCGCAGGAGGCCGAGAACGCCCGCAAGGCCGCCGAAGACAGCAAGACGGTCGGCTACATCGGGACGTTCAACTCGGGCGCGGCGCGCATCTCGATCCCGGTCATGAACAAGGCTGGGATCCCGATGATCTCGCCCGCCAACACCGCGACGGACCTCACGCTCGACCGCTCGAAGGACTCGACCTACTACGCGAGCGGCACCAAGCACTACTTCCGCGTGATCCCGAACGACAGCATCCAGGGCCTCGTCGGCGCGAACTGGATGAAGGACCTCAAGGTCACGAAGGTCTACATCGTCGATGACACCGACCTCTACGGGAAGGGTCTCGCCGACGTGTTCGAGGCCAGCGCGAAGAAGATCGGCCTCACCGTGGTCGGCCGCGACGGTGCACCGAAGGCCGACAACTACAACGCGCTCGCGACCAAGATCAAGAGCTCGGGCGCCGAGGGTCTCTACTACGGCGGCATCGTCGACAACAACCCGGCGGTGCTCGTGAAGAACCTCAAGGCCGCCGGGTTCACCGGCCCGATGATGGGCGCGGACGGCACCCAGTGCGACGAGATGATCAAGCAGCTGGGCTCCGCCGGTGAGGGCTTCTACGCCACCTTCGGCGGCGTCTCCATCGATAAGTACACCGGCAAGCAGGCCGAGTGGCTCGCGAAGTACAAGAGCAAGTACGGCAGCGACCCGCAGCCGTACGCGATCTACGGGTACGAGGCAACGCAGGTCATGCTCAAGGCCATCGCGGACGGCGGCGGCGACCGCACGAAGATGGTCGCCTCGGTCCGGAAGGTCGGCACGAACTACGACGGCGTGCTCGGCAAGTGGAGCTTCGACCAGTTCGGTGACACCTCGAACACCGCCCACACCGGCGTGGTCGTCCAGGGCGGCAAGTGGGTCTTCTCCAAGGTCCTGAACTAGGAGCGAACGAGGGAGGGCTTGCCCGGCCGAGTGATAGGGTCTCTCCCGGGCTACGCCGCCATGAGGCGGCAGAGCGAGCAGGAGTAGGTAAGGAGGCGGGCCTCGTACGGGGTCCGCCTCCTTTGCGAGAGAGGGGAGACGGCGATCGAGCTGCTGCTGCAGACGCTGATGATCGGCATCGCGAACGGTGCGGTCATCGCGCTCATCGCCCTCGGCTACACGCTCGTGTACGGGATCATCGAGCTCATCAACTTCGCGCACGGTGATCTCTTCATGCTCGGCTCGTTCGTGGCGCTCACCGTCGTCGGGGCGCTCGGCTTCACCGCCTTCGGCGCGACGACGGCGACGCCGGCGTGGCTCGCGATCCTCATCGCGCTCATCGCCGCCGCCGTGTTCTGCGGGATCCTCAACGTCATCATCGAACGCGTGGCGTACCGCCGCCTCCGCCACGCGCCCCGCCTGGCGCCACTCATCTCGGCGATCGGCGTGTCGTTCATCCTGCTCACCGCGGGCCTGTACTGGAAAGGTCCGTCGCCGCAGAACTTCCCGAACCTCATCCCGGACTTCGACATCCTGCGCGATGTCTTCGGGATCAGGACGATCGTCCAGTTCAACCTGAAAGAGATCTTCGTCGTGGCCACCGCGATCCCGCTCATGATCGTCGTGACCCTGTTCATCAGGCGGACCAAGATGGGCAAGGCCATGCGCGCGGTCGCGCAGGACCGCGAGATGGCCGGCATGGTCGGGATCGACGTCGACAGGGTGATCTCGTTCACGTTCCTGCTGGGCGGCCTTCTGGCAGGCGCGGCCGGGCTCATCTATGGGCTGTTCAACGAGAACACGAGCTTCAATCTCGGCTTCAGCGCCGGCCTGAAGGCCTTCACCGCCGCGGTGCTCGGCGGCATCGGGAACGTCGCCGGTGCGATGCTCGGAGGCTTCCTCCTCGGGATCCTGGGCTCGCTCACGGTGTTCTACATCGACGCGCGCTGGGAGCAAGTCGTGGTGTTCAGCGTGCTCGTGCTCATCCTGGTCTTCCGCCCGCGGGGCCTGCTGGGAGAAGAGGTATGAGCCTGTCTGCTCGGCGCAGCCGGGAGATCGAGCAGGTATGAGCGCAGCAGTACCGAGGCGCGAAGGCACGCAGCGCCGCATCGTCACGTATCTCGCGGTGCTCGCCGGGCTCGTGGCGCTGCCGCTCGTCGCGAGCCAGCTCGGGATCAGCTTCCTCTCTTCACCAAAGCTCATCCCGATCGCGCTCTTCATCG
>JACDAF010000050.1 GCA_013695575.1 Chloroflexota bacterium
AGGGACGCGCATCAGCGCAGGAGGTTGCGCGCCGGACGGTCGACTGCTTCATGGACGCGGTGCCCGCGGCCGTCGCCGGCATCGCCTTCCTATCAGGTGGCCAGTCCGACGAAGAGGCCACGGTGAACCTCGACGCGATCAACCGCTATGCCGCGACGGTCGGTGCGCCGTGGCCGCTCAGCTTCTCCTACGGGCGCGGGCTGCAGGCTGCTCCGCAGAAGGCCTGGGCCGGGAAGCCCGAGAACGTGGCCGCGGCGCAGCGTGCGTACCACCACCGCGCGAGGCTCACCGCGGCGGCGCAGATGGGGAAGTACTCGCCGGCCATGGAGAAAGTGGCCGCCACCGCGTAGAGGCCGCCTCGCGGAGACCCGATCCGTTTTCGCGGTGATTCACGCGTGCGCGGCCTCGAAGGCGGTCGGCGGCATCGCGCGCCCGCTGTGTGAGATGCGCGACACGAGTGCGACCGCGACGAAGCCCATGACGGCCGCGCTCACGAACATGAGGTGATAGTCGCCCAGCAGCACGCGGAAGAAACCGCCCGCGTACGCGGCGATGGCTGCGCCGACCATGTGCGAGAACCAGATCCATCCGTACAACGTGCCGACGGAGGCGCGACCGAAGATCGATGCCGTGAGGTTGACGGTGGGCGGCACCGTTGCGATCCAGTCAAGCCCGTACACGACCGCGAACAGGAGAAGTCCCTGCATGTCGTACACGAACGGCAGCGCGAGGAGCGAGAGAGCGCGGAACCCGTAGTAGCCGGCGAGCAGCTTGCGGTTGTCATAGCGGTCGGTCAGCCATCCCGAGGCGAGCGTGCCGACGATGTTGAGCGCGCCCAGGAGCGAGAACGCACCGGCCGCCGCGACCGCCGTGAACCCATGCTCCACCGCGTGTGGGATGAGGTGCGTGCCGATCAGGCCGTTCGAGGTATACCCGCACACGAAGAAGCTCGAGGCCAGCAGCCAGAACTCGCGCCGTCGCAACGCCTCGCGGAGGGGTGTCCGCCGCGCGTCGTCGGCCTTCTGCGCCGCCGTGAGCGTCTCGCCCTCGCCCACCGCGCGCCGGCCGACATCGTTCGGCCGATCACGCATGAGCACGGCGAGCGGCACGACCACCAGGAGGGCCGCGCCGAGCAGCAACACGATGGCGGAGCGCCAGCCGTTCGCTTCGGTCGTCGCCGCCATCCAGGGGATGAACACGAGCTGCCCGGCCGACGTCGACCCTCCGAACAGACCCACGATGAGACCCCGGTGCGTCCGGAACCAGCGCTGCGCGATGGCGGCGCTCACGACCTGGCCGGCGGCTCCCGTGCCGATACCGATGACGAGGCCCCAGGCGAGGTAGAGCTGCCAGAGCTCGGTCATGTAGAGGAGCGCCGCAAGGCCCGCACTGATCAGCAGGAGGCCGGCGACGAGCACGCGGCGAGGCCCGAACCGGTCGACGAAGTATCCGCCGAGCGGGCCGCCGAGCCCGAACGCTAGCAGCGAGACGCCGACGGAGAGCGAGATCGCCGCGCGGTCCCACCCGAACTCCCGCTCGAGCGGGACGATGATCACGCCGGGCGCCGCTCGCACGGCTTGCGCGGCCATGAGCGTCACGAGCGTGATCCCGACGACGACCCATGCGTAGTGGAAGCGGATCACGGTCGAAAGCCTATGGCACCGGCGTCCCGCGTTCTGCAGCGGTCGATGCCCTGTCGTGGTCGCGCTCGTAGACTTGCCTACGGAGAGGTGTCCGAGTGGTTGATGGTGCCGCTCTCGAAAAGCGGTCTGCGAAAGCAGCGAGGGTTCGAATCCCTCCCTCTCCGCCCGGATCTGCTGGCTTCGCCGCTCGCCCCGGAGGGAGGGCCTGAGCCCTCCCCTGCTGAGCCGGACTACCCGCCTTAGGCGACCTCGACCGGGACCTCGTAGACCTCTGCGGTCGCGTGACCGGCGCGCTCGTGGACGCGCATCACTGCTTCCTTGCTGGGGCCGCTCGACAGGCAGAACACCTTGCCCGAA
>JACDAF010000052.1 GCA_013695575.1 Chloroflexota bacterium
ACCTCGCCGAGCATGAAGCCGACGACCTGTCCGTCGATCTCCGCGACCTGCGAGGACTCGGCATCGCGACGGATGTAGTAGCCCACCCGCTGCTCCCACACCTCAGGGCGGTAGCGTCCCGTCACCAGCTCGTCGATACGCGTCACCGACTCGATGTCGAGCTCGGTGAGTGGGCGGATGCGGATGTCGGCCACCCGCGCAGGATAGGACGACCGGCGGTCGTAGACTCCGTGCGGGACACACACGCGCGGGAGGTAGAGGAGATGCGAGGGATCTTCGCAATCCCGATCGCGATGCTGCTCGTCGCGTCGGCGTGCGCGCCGGCCGGGCCGAGCGGCCAGCCGGCGGCCACCGGCGAGCAGGCGAAGAGCGGCGGGACCGCCCGCGTCACCATGAACCAGGAGCCGGACACGCTGAACCCGCTCTTCGGCGGGGGCTTGCGCGTCGCGAACACCGTCATGCAGGCCGTGTTCAGCGGCCTCTGGGTGAACGACGAGAAGGGCGACTTCCAGCCCGATCTCGCGGCCGAGGTGCCGACCGTCCAGAACGGCAGCGTCTCGCGCGACGGGAAGACGATCACGGTGAAGCTCCGCAAGGACGTGAAGTGGGCGGACGGCAAGCCGTTCACCGCGCAGGATGTGAAGTTCAACTGGGACATCGCAAAGCCCACGTCCTCGGCGCTGCGGAACATCACCGAGTTCAACGTGAAGGACGACCACACCATCGAGTGGAAGATGGGCACGGTCTTCGGTGCGTACCTCACGCTCTTCAGCTACCCCTCCGGGATCGTCCCGAAGCATGCCTTCCCCGAGGGCGCCACGCCCGATGACGTGAAGAAGCACGAGTTCGGACGCAAGCCGTTCGGGACCGGCCCGTTCAAGGTGACCGAGTGGCAGGCCGCGAGCCACATCACGCTCGAGCCGAACGCGAGCTACTTCGGCGGGAAGCCGAAGCTCGACAAGATCGTCTTCCGCATCACCCCCGACAAGAACACCCAGCTCGCGCAGGTGCGCGCGGGCGAGACCGATCTCGCCGTGGATCTCATCGAGACGGACGCGCCTGAGCTCGAGCGGCTCGACGGCTGGCGGATCCTCACCGTCGCGGGTCCGACGTCGGACCGCCTGTTCCTCAACCTCGCGAAGCCCGGCGACCCTGCCGACAACACCACGCCGCACCCCGTCCTCGGTGACAAGAACGTCCGCAAGGCCCTCGAGCTCTCGATCAACAAGCAGGAGCTCGTCGACAAGGTGCTGCTCGGCAAGACGAAGGTCGCGACATCGGAATACCCCGTCGGCTGGGCGGCCCCCAACATCCCGCCGACCAGGTACGACGCGGCCGAGGCGCAGCGCCTCCTCGAGCAGGCCGGCTGGCGGCCGGGTGCCGACGGCATCCGCGAGAAGGGCGGGACGCGCCTCAAGCTCTCCGTCAACAGCACGACCGGGAACAAGCTGCGCGAGGACGTCGAGGCGCTCATCCAGGCGGGGTGGAAGCGCATCGGCGTGGAGCTCGAGATCAAGAACCAGACCGCGGCGGTGCTCGTGGGCGAGTGGTCCGCCGGCGGAACCGTGCAGAAAGGCAAGCACGACATCGCGTTCTACGGATTCACGCCGGGCATCGACCCCCGCAGCTCGGTCTCCGTCCGCTTCCACTCCGACCAGATCCCGCGCGACGAGCCGGGGAAGCAGAACGGCAGCAACAACATGCGCTTCCGGAACGCGGAGGTCGACAAGCTGGCGGACGAGGCCGACGCGACGCTCGACCTCGAGAAGCGCAAGGCGAACTACACCCGGATCATGCAGATCGTCGCCGAGGAGGTGCCGATCATCTACCTCTACAACCGCGCGAACATCGAGGTCGCGAGCCAAAAGGTCGTCGGCCTGAAGAGCCACCCGTTCCGCTGGATCACCTGGAACACCCACGAGTGGGGCCTGCGGTGACGCGTCCCGGTCCGCGTGCATAGCACGACCGGACAGCGCGGTCAGGCGGCGCGAGGCGTCGCCTGACCGCGTACGTCGTCCGCCGGCTCGTCCAGGCGATCCCCCTGCTCCTCGCGATCACCCTCATGTCGTTCGCGCTCATGAAGGCCGCTCCCGGCGGGCCGCTGTCGATCTACCTCGAGAATCCCGACATCCGGCCCGAGGACATCGCCGCGATCCGCGCGCAGCTCGGCCTCGACGACCCGGTGCCGGTCCAGTACCTCCGCTGGCTGGGCAACCTCGTCTCGTTCGACTGGGGATACTCGTTCGTCACGCACGAGCCGGTGATCGACCGTATCGCCCAGCGGCTTCCGAACACTCTCGTGCTCATGGGCGTGTCGCTCGTGCTCACGCTCCTCATCGCGATCCCGGTCGGGGTGCTGGCAGCGGTACGTCAGTACTCATGGTTCGACTACACGGCCACGGCGGGGGCGTTCTTCGGCATCTCGATGCCGGTCTTCTGGTTCGGGCTCCTGCTCATCCTCACCTTCGCGGTGCAGCTGCGCTGGCTCCCGACGAGCGGCATGGCCACGATCGGCACCGAATTCGACCTCATCGACCGGGTGCGGCACATCGCCATGCCGGCGGGCGTGCTTGCGCTCGTGTCGGCCGCGGGATACAGCCGGTTCATCCGCACGGCGATGCTCGAGGTCATCCACCAGGACTACGTGCGCACCGCCCGCGCCAAAGGGCTGCGCGAGCGTCTGGTGATCGCCCGGCACGCCGCGAAGAACGCCGCGCTGCCGTTCGTGACGCTCCTGGCGCTGGACCTGCCTGACCTGTTCACCGGCGCGGTGGTGACGGAGACGATCTTCGCCTGGCCAGGCATGGGAAGGCTGTACCTCGACTCGGTGAGCCGGCTCGACTACTCGGTGCTCATGGCCATCCTGACGGTGTCCGCCGCGCTCCTGCTGCTGAGCAACCTCATTGCGGACCTGCTCTACGCCTACCTTGACCCGAGGATCCGATACCGGTGACGAGCGAGATCCGGCTGTGCCGGTCGAGCGAGTCTCCACCAGCCTTGAGCGCGGCTCGGGCCCGCAGGGCCACGAGCTTGAGCAGGATCCGATACCGGTGACGAGCGAGATCTCGCGACCGGTTCCGCAGGTGGCGGACGCACCCGGACAGCTGCGCCTCGCCTGGGAGCGCTTCCGCCGCCATCGCCTGGCCCTCGTCGGGCTCGGGCTGCTCACGGTCATCGTGCTCGGGGCGGCGTTCGCGGACGCGGTCGCCCCGTACGCCCCGGACGAGCCGAACGTCGAGGCCATTCGCGAGGCGCCGGGTGCCGCGCATCCCTTGGGGACGGACCAGATCGGCCGCGACCAGCTGAGCAGGCTCATGCACGGCGGCCGCTTCAGCCTTCAGGTCGGGCTGTTCGCGACCGCGGTGTCGATCTTCCTCGGTACCGGCATCGGCGCGCTGTCCGGCTACTACGGCGGTGCGCTGGACAACATCCTCATGCGCCTCACGGACGTCATGTTCACGCTCCCCCGCCTCCTCGCGCTCCTCCTCATCGGCGCGCTGTTCAAGCTGACGATCCCGCTCATCATCGTGCTGCTCGGACTCACGAGCTGGATGGGCGTCGCTCGGCTGGTGCGCGCGTCCTTCCTCTCGCTCCGGGAAAAGGAGTTCGTGGAGGCTGCGCGCGCCGTGGGAGTCCTCGACAGCCGGATCATCACGCGCCACATCCTCCCGAACGCGCTCGGACCGGTCATCGTGGCGGCGACGCTCGGTGTCGCGGGGGCGATCCTCGTGGAGTCGACGCTCTCCTACCTCGGGTATGGCGTCCAGCCGCCGACGCCGACCTGGGGCAACATGCTCCAGAACGCGCAGAGCGAGATGTACGCGGCGCCGTGGCTCGCCATCTTCCCGGGCCTGCTCATCTTCATCACGATCATGTCGATCAACTTCGTGGGCGACGGTCTTCGCGACGCGCTCGACCCACGCAGCCTCGGCGGCCGCTGACACGGGTGACGCCCGGCTTCCGCCGGGCGTCACGCGCCTCTCTCGACGGGAGCCCAGTCAGGACACGTGCGGGATAGTGGGCGACGGGCCGGCCGTCGTGGTCTGGCGCCGGTAGCGCAGCGCGGCGAAGGCGGCCCCGAGGAGGAGCAACGGGAGCCAGCCGAGCACGAGGAGCCAGATCGCGAGGTCGGCGGCGACGCGGAGCATCACGCCGAGGGCCGCGACGGCGCGCTCGATCGTCTTCGAGGGGTCGTAGACCTTGGAGTCACCCAGCGGGACCACCCCCGCCGGCGTGATGGAGAGCGAGATCGTCGAGAATGTGGTCCGGCTCTTCATCGAGTTGAGCTGTCCGGTGAGCTGCTCGATCTGCGTGCGAACGGCGTTCAGCGACTGGTCGATCCGCAGGATGTCCTCGATCTTCTCCGCCCGCGTGAGGAGCGCCAGGTAGCGGGTCTCCTCGGCCTGCTTCGCGCGGAGTCTCGCCTCGAGGTCCACGAACTGCTCGGTGACGTCCTTGCTGTCGACGTTCGAGCTCAGCACCTCGACGTCGGTGAGGGCGCGAAGCGCGCGCAGCGCGTCGTTGAATTTGTCGGCCGGCACGCGCAGGGTCATCGCCGCGGACCGCTGCTCGCCGGAGCCGGACTGCGAGAGCGACATGACGTCGCCGCCGAGCGAGCTGGCGACGCCTTGCGCCCGGTCCGCGGCGGCCCAAGGGTCACCCGCACGCAGCGAGACGCTCGCGGTGAGGATCAGCGCCCTGCTTGGATCGAGCGCCGCCGGTACCGGAACGCTTCCCGGCTGGGATGCAACCTGGTCAGCGCCGGTAGCTCCCTTCGCGATGGCCGCCGCCGGCCCGCCTTCGCGCGTGGCGCCGGAGCCGCCTGCCGATTGAGGGGTCGGGGCGCTTTGGCCGGAGCATGCCACGAGGAGACCGAGTGCCAGGGTCGCGAGGAGCAGCGTGCGCATCGTCGTCCCTCTCTTTCCGATGATCATGACCATCTGACGACGGCGGGCCTACTCCGGTTCCCGCACCTGCTGAGGCTCCCCGTGCGCCCAGTACTCGACCCGGTACGTCGTCCGCACCAGCTCGAGCCCGGAGCCGGAGGCATCCGCACCGGTCGTGATCTCGACGGTCTGCCGGCGGATGAGGTCGTCCAGCAGACCCACCTCCACCTCGATGACACCACGGGCGTCGGGCGGGACGGCAGCACCGTCGAAGAGCCGTCCCGCGAGAGCGCCGGCGGAGAGGTCGACCCGGATGCGGTAGGTCGGCGAGCCCCGGGCGAGTCCGAGCCCGGCGAAGCTCGCGCTCCCGCTGCCGCGCAGGAACGTGAGCGGCGCACGCGCGTCGCGGAGCGGACCGACCGGAGTGGCGACCGTCTGGTGATACCCCGCACCGTCGTCGACCCACTGACGGCCGCCAACGATGACGAGCTCGCGACGCTGGCGGCCAGCCTCGATCGCGACGTGCAGGCGGTCCGGCGCCTGGTACTCCCCTGTCATCCGCGCGTCGCTGACGAGCGGCCCGCCGGTCGCGGCGCGCCCGCTCGCCTCCACCCGCGCGACGAGCTCGAAGCGCAGTCCGTCCAGGCGCTCCGTCGCGACGATCGCCCGGTCGAGGCGGCCTGCGGGGTCGTCGCGCGACACGACGACGAGGAGGGCGAGGACGACGGCCACGAGCGCGACTGACGCGAGCGCGAGGGTCGCGAGCCGGCGCCGGCGCGTCACTCCCAGCGCGCGCCGAAGAGTTCGCGCGCCGCCGCACGGGTGTCCTCCGCGAGCCGCTCGACGGTCACGCCGCGCACCGAGGCGATCAGCTCATAGGTGTCTCGAACGCGGAGCGGCTCGTTCCGCTCGCCGCGGTGGGGCTCGGGCGCGAGGTACGGCGCATCGGTCTCGACGAGCAGCGCCTCGGCCCGGAGCGCCGCTTCGCGCAGTCGCGCGTTGCGCGCGAAGGTGACCGTGCCCGCGAACGAGGGGACCAGCCCGCGATCCGCCCAGCCGGCGAGCTCCCCGGGTCCCTCGCTGTAGCAGTGGAGCTGGCCCCGAACTCTCCGTCGCCCCGCGTCGAGGGCGGCGCGGAGCTCTTCCGGCGCGTCGCGCAGGTGGATGACCGCCGGCAGACCGATCTCGGCCGCGAGGGCGAGCTGCGCCCTGAGCGCGGCACGCTGCTCGGGGAGCGGCGCGCTTCTGCCGGACAGGTCCACACCGATCTCGCCGATCGCGACCACGAGCGGGTCCTGCGCGAGCTCCCGCAGCCGCGCCAGTGCCGGCGCGTCACAGGACGCGGCACGATGCGGATGGATCCCCACGGCGGCACGCAGGATCTGCGGGTGCGCACGCGCGAGCCCGACCGCGCGCTCACTGCTCTCGACGTCCTCGCCACACGTGAGCACACGCTCGACCCCCGCCGCCGCCGCGCGTTCGATCACCGCGGCGACGTCCTCCCTGAAGCGGGCGTCCGTAAGGTGCGCGTGCGCGTCGATCACCCGGAGGCTAGCGCTCGGGGTGCGGCGGAAGGGCTTCGACGGCCGCTGCGGAGGCGCCCAACGGGGTCAGGCTGCGGAGCGGTCGAGGCGCGGGAACAGCGCGTCGCCGGGCCGCACGCGGGCGCCGGGCTCGAGCGCGCCCCAGCGGGCGACCTGCTCCCAGCCCGCCGCGCCCGGACCAGGCTGCGCGAGCCGCTCAGCGATCCGCTCCGACACGTCGGGCGTGTACGGCCAGAGCAGCAGGCCCGCGATCCGCACGGCCTCGGCGCCCGTATAGAGCACCGACTCAAGCGCACCGCGCGACTCAGCACCCTTCGCGAGCTCCCAGGGCCTCGTCTCGGTGTACATCCGGTCGACCGACTTCAACAGGTCCACGATCTCCCCGATCGCGCCGCTGAGGTCCAGCCGCGCGGCGAGGTCGTCATGCCGGTCGAGCGCACGCGCGGCCGCGTCACGGACGCGTCGCTCCGAGGCACCACCCTGGTTCGGCGCGGGCAGGAGCCCGTCGAAGTACTTCTCGATCATCGCGAGCGTGCGCTGGACCGTGTTGCCGATACCGTTCGCGAGCTCGGCATTGAAGAGCTCGGAGAAGCGCTCGCTCGACACGGGCGAGTCGCGCTCGAACGGCGCGGCTCGCAGCACGAGGTACCGGATCCCATCCACGCCCCACTCCTCCGCCGAGGCGAACGGGTCGATCATGTTGCCGGTCCCCTTCGACAGGCGCTGCCCGCCGTACTCGAGGAAGCCGTGCACGTAGACCTGCTTCGGCAGCGGAAGGCCGGCCGCGAGCAGCATCGCGGGCCAGTAGATGCAGTGAAAGCGGCTGATGTCCTTGCCGATGACGTGCAGGTCAGCAGGCCACCACCGCGCGAAGCGCGCAGGGTCGTGGGGGAAGCCGGCGCCGGTGACGTAGTTGATGAGCGCGTCGAACCACACGTACACGGTGTGCTCGGGGTGGTCCGGGAACGGGATCCCCCACGTGAGGTCGCGACGCGAGATGCTGATGTCGCGCAGCCCGCGAGCGAGCCAGCCCAGCACCTCGTTGCGGCGGATCTCGGGGACACAGAAAGTCGGCTGCTTCGCGTACAGCTCCCGGAGGGCCTGCTCGTACTTCGTGAGGCGGAAGAAGAAATTCTCCTCCTGGAGGCGCTCGATGACCCGACTCGGATGCAGCTCGCATTTCCCGTCGACGAGGTCGGACTCCTCGTAGAACGCCTCGCACCCGACGCAGTAGAGGCCCTCATAGGTGCCGAGGTACACATCACCGTTGGCGATCCAGCGACGGATGAACTCCTGTACCGCTTCCACGTGGTCCGGGTCGGTCGTACGGATGAAGCGGTCGTACGAGATGCTCCAGGCATCCTGTGCGCGCCGGAACTCCCCTGCAAGACGGTCGACGAAGGCGCGCGTGTCCTCTCCGGCGAGCACCGCGGCCTGGTGATTCTTCGTCGCGTTCTCGTCCGAGCCGGTCAGGAAGTACACGTCGCGGCCGCGCTGCCGGTGAAAGCGGGCGAGCGCGTCCGTCGCGGTGAACTCGTACGCGTGATGCAGCCCCGGGCGATCGTTCACGTAGTAGATCGCGGTCGTGAGATAGAACTTCTGCCCGCTCATCTCGGTATCGTACCGAGGTGCGATGCTCCTGACGGTCGGCGGTCGCGTGCTCATGAGTGACGAGGAGTGATCTGGCTCACCTGGCGCCGAGCCGCGGCAGCCGTCGCTCTGGGCCTTGTGCTCCCCGTGGCGTGCGCGCTGCCTCTCGGCTCGGCCGATCCACGTTCCGGGTTCGATCGGTCGGCCGGCCCTTCGTCGCGAGACAGCACGCCCGCCGGAAGTGGCACTGCTTCGGGCTCGCCGAGGCTCTCCGCGTCTTCTGCTGTGTCCTTCGACGCCGCGCGCGCCAAGGTCCACCTCGACTATCTCGCGGACACGGCGCGGGGAGGCCGCTTCACGGCGTCGAACGGCTACGACGAAGCCGCACGCTACATGGCCGAGCAGCTCGCGGCAGCCGGCGTCGAGCCGTTCGGCGACAACGGGACGTTCTTCCAGCGCTACCGGCAGCCCCTCGTCGACCTCGCCGCGACGCCGACGCTCGAGCGGCTGGGCGCGCAGTCGCGCCGGTTCACGCACCGCGTCGAGTTCACCGAGTCGGTGGGCGGGCCGAGCGGCGGCGGCTCGGCCGAAGGACGACTGGTCTTCGCCGGCAGCGGCTCGCGAGCTGCGACGCTCGACGATCTCGGCGCGGTCGATGTGAACGGGGCGATCGTGATGCTCGTGAGCCCGCGCGGCGGCGCCATCTCCGAGGCACTCCGGGCGGGAGCCGCGGGCGTCCTCATCGTCTCCGAGCGGATGATCAAGTTCTCGTACATCCCCCGCTTCGAGCCCCGGACGGTCCCGACCCTGGTCGTGACCGAGGCCACCGCCGACGAGCTGCTCGCGGGCAGCGGTCGCCGCATGGGCGACCTTCGCCGCGGCGTGGAGGACCAGCTCCGAGCCCTTTCCTCGAGTGGAGCCAGCGTGCCGCCCTCCCTCGCATTCCAGGCCGCGGAGCCCGTCCGGATGGCGCTGCCGCTGACGCCGCTGCGCGAGGTGGAGGCGACGAACGTCGTCGGGATCATCCGCGGCGCCGACGCGGACCTGTCCAAGCGCGCGATCCTCGTCGGCGGGCACCTCGACGGCGTCGGCACCGATCCGGATGGCACGGTGTTCGAGGCGGCCAACGACAACGCGTCGGGGCCGGCCGTGACGATCGAGCTCGGGCGTTCCCTGGTCTCGCGCCGCGCGGAGCTTCGCCACTCCGTGATCCTCGTCGCGTTCGCCGGGGAAGAGCAGGGGCTTTTCGGCTCCGACCACTACGCGACACGGGTGACGACCATCCCCGGCCGAGCGGAGAGCCTCATCGCGTACGTGAACCTTGACGTGGTCGGCTGCTGCGGGGTCGG
>JACDAF010000061.1 GCA_013695575.1 Chloroflexota bacterium
CCCGGCCCTCATCGCGCAGGCGTTCGCGACGCTCGGTTCGCTCTATCCCGGGCGCGTATTCCTCGGCCTGGGGAGCGGCGAGTCCATGAACGAGACACCGGTCACGACCGAGGAGTGGCCGGGCCCCGGGGAGCGGCTACACCGCCTCGGCGAGTCGGTCGCACTCATCCGCCGGCTCTGGCGCGAGGACTACGTCACGTTCGAGGGCCGGCGCGTCCGCGTGCGTGAGGCGAAGATCTTCGACAAACCCGATCGCGAGGTGCCGATCCTCATCGCGGCAGGCGGGCCGAAGGCCGCCGAGCAGGCCGGCCGCGACGGCGACGGGCTGATCGTCACGAGCGGGAAGGGCGACAAGCTCTATCGCGATGTGCTCGTGCCAAATTTCGAGAAGGGGGCACGTGCCGCTCGCAAGGACCCGGCGAAGCTCGAGCGCACGATCGAGATGAAGGTGTCGTTCGACCACGACCGCGAGCGCGCGCTGACCGACACGCAGGAATGGGCAGCGCTCGCCCTCTCGGGCGATGAGAAGGCCGGCGTGGAGGATCCCCGCGAGATGGAGCGGCGCGCCGACGCCGCAAAGCCGCGCGCACACACGCGTTTCATCGTCTCGACCGACGCGGAGGAGCACGTCGAGCGTCTGCGTGAGTACGTGTCGCTCGGCTTCACGCATCTGGTCTTCCACTTCCCCGGCCCGCACCAGGAGCACGCGATGCGCCTCTACGCGAAGGAGGTCGTGCCACGGCTGCGCGCGATCTCCTAAGGACTGCTCGCGTCGCGCACCTCGCGACCGCGGACCAGTACGCGCGGCCGCATGCGGTACCGATCGTGTTCGTCTGGGTGGAGCCGTACCTCTACACACCGCTCGATCGCAAGCGCAAGCGCAGCGAGGATCCGCGCGCGCTCCGCCGCGCGAAGGACATCGAGGCGAACGGGCGCGTGAGCGCGGTCGTCGACCGCTGGGACGAGGATTGGGCAGAGCTCGAATGGGTCCGCGTGGATGGCACCGCCGAGATCCTGGACGCGGGCGCGGAGCGTGATCTCGCGGCGGCCGCGCTGCTCGCGAAGTACCCGCAGTATCACGACCTACCGCTCGAGGCCTGCCCGATCGTGAAGGTCACGGCCGAGCGCGTCACGGAGTGGCCGGAGTGACCCGGCGCATCGTTGCGATCGGCGGCGCGGGCATGGACGAGCCGGCGCACACGAGGTTTCTCCTGTCCCAGGCGCGCGGCGGGCGCGTCTGCTTCCTGCCGACCGCAGGCGGCGACGACGACGAGCACATCAAGAGCTTCTACGTCGCGTTCCGGGGCTGCGACGCGACCCATCTCGAGCTGTTCAGGCGTACCGAGCAGGACCTGCGCGGCTTCCTGCTGGCACAGGACCTGATCTACGTCGGCGGCGGCAACACCGCCAACCTGCTCGCGATCTGGCGCGTGCACGGCGTCGAGGCGATCCTCCGCGAGGCCTACGCGGCCGGCACGCTCCTCTGCGGCTCGAGCGCGGGCTGCATCTGCTGGTTCGAGTGCGGGATCACGGATTCATTCGGCCTCGGCCTCGCACCGCTGCACGACGGACTCGGCCTCCTCGCAGGCAGCGCGTGCCCGCATTACGACAGCGAGGCGCGGCGCCGGCCCGTCTACACCGCGGCCGTGCGCGACGGGTTGGCGGCCGGGATCGCGCTCGACGATGCCGTCGCCGCGCGCTACGAGGACGAGCGCCTCGTGGAGATCCTCAGCTCCCGGCCGGGCGCGCGCGCCTTCCGCGTCGACGCCTCCGGCGAGCACCCGCTCGAGGTGCGCGCTCTGGGCTAGATCGCCTCGAGGAAGCGTGGGCGGACCTCGCGCGCGATGCGTTCGATCGTCTCGCGATCAAAGGGCGGAAGCGTGTAGAAGATGAAGCCGCGCACCCCGACCTTCCAGTATTCGAGAAGCCGGTCGACCAGTGCGTCAACGGTGCGGATCGCGCTGAGCTCAGGCGTCTCGGTCATCCGGTTCGCGCGCTGGATCTCGCGGGCCCACGCGTGCACCTCCTGGTCGCTGTCGCGCAGGCAGACCCACGGACGCTCCGTCGCGAAAGGCGTGATCTCGCCGGGATCCCGGCCGACCTCGGCGCAGTGCCGACGCAGCACCTCGACCTTGTGCGCGAACACCTCGGGGGTCGCGTTCGTGTGCCACAGGTCCGCGTACCGCGCGACGGTGCGCAGCGTCTTCCGCTCGCCGCCACCGCCGATGAGGATCGGCAGCCGCGGCTGGACGGGCTTGGGCTCGCAGGTCGCGTTCCGAAGGCGGTAGTGCTTGCCCGTGAAGTCGCTGAAGGGTTGGTCGAGCAGCTGCCGGATGAGCGCCGCAGCCTCGTCCATCCGCGAGAGCCTGCCGCCAGTCGTGAAGAAGGGCAGCCCGTACATCGTGTGCTCGCCCTCATGCCAGGCGGCGCCGAGCCCGAGGATCGCCCGGCCCTTCGAGATGTGGTCGAGCGTGGCGACCATGTTCGCGAGCACCGCGGGATGGCGGTAGGTGTTCCCGGTGACGAGCGTGCCCACGTGGACGCGCTTGGTGATCGCGCCCCATGCGGCGAGCAGCTGCCAGGCCTCGAAGATGGGCCCGTCGGTGTCGCCCTGCAGCGGCACGAAATGGTCCCAGGTCCAAACGGAGTCGAATCCCTGCTCGTCGACGAAGCACGCCATCTCGCGCAGCGCGTCCCACGTGGTGTGCTGGGCCGGCAGATTGACGCCGAAGTGGACCGCGCTCGCTATGAGAGCGTCCCCGTCGCGGCGTACCGGTCCGCGATCCCGAGCGCCTCGTCGATGGCCCGTATCCCGGTCCGCAGGTCGTCCTCGGCGATGATGAGCGGCGGCGCGATGACCAGAAGGTTCCAACGGCACATGACGTAGACGTCTTGCTTCATGAGCGCGGTCCGCAGCGTGGTCGCGAGCTGCTGGGACGGCCCGTTCCAGCGCTCGAGCGCCTCCTTCGTCTCGCGGTCCTTCACGAGCTCGATCCCGCACATGAGACCCTTGCCGCGCACGTCGCCGACGGACGGATGCCGTGAGGCGAGCTCGCGCAGCTCGGCCATCAGCAGGTCGCCCATCCGCGCCGCGTTCTCGATGACGCGTTCGTCGCGATAGGCCTCGATCGTTGCGACGCCCGCGGCGCAGGCGAGAGCGTGGCCGCTGTAGGTAAGTCCCTGCCAGAGCACGTGGTCCTGGAAGTGCTTCGCGATCGGCTCGTCCACGATGACGCCGCCCAGCGGCACGTAGCCTGAGTTCACGCCTTTCGCGAAGGTCATGAGGTCGGGCACGACGTCCCAATGCTCCGCGGCGAACCACTTCCCGGTCCGGCCGAAACCGGTCATGACCTCGTCGAGGATCATGACGATGCCGTAGCGGTCGCAGAGTGCGCGGATCCCCTGGAAGAAGCCCTCAGGCGGCACGATGAGGCCCGAGGCGCCGACGATGGGCTCGCACATGATCGCCGCGATGTGCTCGGGCCCCTCGTACCAGATGACCTCCTCCACGTGAGCGAGCGCCTTCTGCACGTCGTTCCCGAAGATCGAGCGGTACGGATCCGGGTTGAGGAACCGGACGATGCCGGGGATGCCCGGCTCGTTGGCCCAGCGGCGGTTGTCGCCTCCGGCGCTCATCGCACCCTGGGTCTGCCCGTGGAACGAGCGGTACTGGGTCATGACCTTCTGCCGTCCCGTGTACAGGCGCGCGATCTTGATCGCGCTCTCGACGGCCTCGGTGCCGCCCGTCGTGAAGAGGGTCTTGGTGAGGTCGCCCGGCGCGCGCTCGGCGATCATCCGCGCGAGCGTCGCCCGTGGCGCGTCGGTGAACGATGGCGCCGCGTAGGTGAGCGTCGCGGCCTGCTCCTGGATCGCGCGCACGACCTTCGGATGCTGGTGGCCGAGGTTCGTGTTCACGAGCGTCGACGAGAAGTCGAGGATCCGGCGGTCGCCGGAGTGGATCCAGCAGCCCTCGCCACCGGTGACGACGAGCGGCGCGAGCGAGCCCTGCGCCATCCACGAGATGAGGACGTGGTCCTTCGTGTCCTGAGCGACGCGGGCGACGTCGATGGCGGATGAGGTCCGGAGCGTCACAGGGGACGAAGGATACGCGCGGTCACGCCGACGACGAGCCGATCCAGAGCTCGTGCTCGAGAGGGCCATCTCCGGGATGCGCGGCAGCGATCCGAGCGAGCTCCCGGACGACGAGCGCCGCCGCCCGTCGGGACGCCGGCGCCGAGGACGCGACGAAAACGGCGCCCCAGGTGGGCCGACCTGAGGCCCAGCGTGCGTGTAGCAGGGAGCGCAGCGTCGCCGTGTCGCGCGTTACGAGCACCCGACTGTCCTTGGCAGCGGCGTCGAGCAGCTCGTCGTCACCGGCGGTACGCAGCTCATCCCGCTCCGCGGCCGCGATGGCGTCGATCTCCGCCTCACGCAGGCGGCTCGCTATGCCAACGACCATGTGCGCGTCCAGCAGCAGCCGCACGCAGACTCACGAGCGCGGATGAGGCTGACGCTGCAGCCACTCGCGTTCGGCAGCCTTGGAGTAGCGACGGTCCTCCTCGATCTCGCGATCGATCTCGTCTTTGTATGCGTTGTAGTAGTCGAGGGCCTGCTCGAGCTCGTTCACCGACAGAGCGAGGTCCTCCGCCGCCTCCTGCGAGGAGCTGCTGTCGCGCACGGTCTCCATCGCCTGCGACACGCGAAGCCGCGGCGCCCGCGCGAACACGGCGGCGCGCCGCGGGCCGCGGACGGCGAAGGTGAGGGACGGAAAGCGCCGCATCCGCAGGCCCTCGTCGATGAGCTCCTGCGCGAGCGTCCGGGGCGCGACGCGGTACCGGCCCGCCTCTTCCTCGAGTGCGCGCCGGCGGTCGTCAGGTAGGCGAAGCGAGAAGGGTTGGCTCGGTGCCGGACGTTTGCGTGCTACCACGTATCACAGAGTAGCACAGGAAGACATCCAGCTCAGACCTTCAGGCGGTCCCCGTAGTAGCGGCGGACCTTCGCCACCTTCGGCGCCGCGACGGCCCGGATGTACCCGCTGTTCGGGTTCCGCCTGGCGTAGTCGGCGTGGTACGGCTCGGCCTCGTAGAAGGCCACGAGCGGCGTGATCTCCGTGACGATCGGTCTGTCGAAGACGCGCGCCGCGTCGAGCTGCGCGATGTACGCCGCCGCGACGGCCTTCTGCTCCTCGTCGGTGTAGAAGATCGCGGAGCGGTACTGGCGTCCGATGTCGTTGCCCTGGCCATCCTTCTGGGTCGGGTCGTGCGCGATCGAGAAGAACACCTTGAGGATCTGGCCCAAAGTGAGCTTCGCTGGGTCGAAGCGGACGCGGACGACCTCGGCGTGACCGGTGCGCCCGCTGCAGACCGTCTCGTAGTCGGCGGTGTCCGCCGTGCCCCCCGCGTACCCGTTTTCAACTGCAAGCACGCCGTCGAGCTGCGCGTACACCGCCTCGACGCACCAGAAACAACCGCCAGCGAGCACGGCGACCTGCTCCGCTCCATCTGGCCGGCCCAACGAGGCATCTATCTCGGGATCGGGGAATTGCTCCGGAGACACCTTCACTCCCTCAGGCTACTCGAAGCTTTCCGGTCGTCGTTTTCTAGCGGCTACGACATGGTTTTTCGACTGCGCTATCCGAAGACGGACCGAGGCAAGATCGTGCGCTTGAAGAAGCGAAAGGCCGTCTAGGGCTCCGGTGATCTAAGGAGGGGTCGGACGACGAGTCCGGCCTTTCCTATTGCCGCAGAGGTCCATCGGCGCGTTACTTGGCCAGTTTGCGAGCCCCTACTTTCGGACCTCGGCGTCGGAAGTTGACGTCCTCTTTAGCGGAGCACCGACGTCGTCCAGCCGTAGGGAGCGGACGCTTCTACCGCATGTCCTGGACGGCTACTTTCCACGAGCCGGTCGCGTTGATCTTCAGGTAGTAGGTGCCCGCCTTGTGCTGGAAGCTGGTGTCTGAGCCGGACTTCTGCGTGTTCGCAGCGAGTCCGGCGAGACTGTTCTTCGAGTCGTAGACCTAAATCTGGATGATTCCGCCGTACTGGGGCGGGGTGTAGTCCCAGTCGATCCGCCACTCGCTGCCCACAGTGAACTGCTCGGTGTCCTTGATCCCGTCGCCAGCGAACTGCTTGATCACGACCCACTGCTTGCCAGCCGGCGCGGGCGCAGCAGGCGCGGGCTGTGCTCCGGTGGTCGGCGCTGAAAGCGGCGGGGTCGTCGGTGCAGTCGTTGAGCTCGACTTGTTGCCACTGCTCGCCATCGCCCCAGCGATGACCCCGAGGGCGAAGTACGCGACGACGAGGACGAGCGCGCCGAGCACCCCGAGACCGATGAGGAGGTACTGCTTCCACACCGGCGTCGGATCGAGCGACGCCGCGCCGGCCCAGTGCTCCGGTGGCTGGTCCTCGTGACGGGTCCCCATCAGGCGGTGCTCGGGGCCACCCGGATGGACCGGAGCGTAGTATCACCCGGAGGGTCAGTCTTCGCTGCCTGATGCGGGGAGCGGGTGCTCAGAAACAGGTAAGGAGACTCGATGCGTGAATCGATCGCGATGAGCAGGCCAGGCGAGGGGACCAGCGGGCTCGATCTCGAGAAGATCGGCGCGATCCTGGTCCGAGTGAGCCTGGCCGTGACGGTGATCTGGGTTGGGGCGTTGAAGTTCAGCACCTATGAGGCGGAGGCGATCAAGCCTCTCGTGGCCAATAGCCCGCTGCTGTCGTGGGCCTACACCTTCCTGAGTGTGCCGACGTTCGCAGCGATCCTCGGAACCGGCGAGATCATCGTCGGAATCATGATCCTGACCCGACCGATCGCACCGTTGATCTCGGCGATTGGCAGCCTTGGCGCCGCGATCCTCTTCTTCGTGACCGTGACCTTCATCCTGTCGACTCCGGGGGTCTTCCAGCCGGACCTAGGCGTGCCATTCCTGTCCCCGATGCCGGGCCAGTTCCTGGCCAAGGACATCGCCCTGTTCGCCATTTCGATCTGGATGGCGGGTGAGGCTTTCCGGGCGGCTCGCCGCGAGAGGCCCGGCCGCGAATGATGCTCGTGATTGGACCGTCTCGGTCTCTCTGAGCGTCTGGCGAAGATCCGGACCCCCACCTACTTCCGTTGGCGGGTCCGCTTGACCACCACGTTCGGATAGAGGACGGCGCGCCTCCAGATCGCCAAGGCGATCAAGAAAGAGGAGGCCAGTCATGAACTGCCCAAAGTGCGGTACCGAGTTCCAGGTCGTGTTCTCAGGTCAGCCGAGCGCCAAGGTCAAGCGTGTGAGCACCATGAGCGATGAGCAGCGGAAGGCCGTTGGAATCCGTCTCCAGACGGCGAGGGCAGCGAAGATGGGACTCACCCTGGACCAACTCCGGACGCTCAAGATTCGTCCGGGCCAGAAGCCGACCGCCGAGGACCTGGCTCGGGTCAAGGGCGAGACTTCCGCCAAGGCCGCTAAGCCGGCTAAGAAGGCCGCTAAGAAGTAAGTCCGCTCCAATCCCGGCGAGATGAGGTCGTCCGAAAGGACGGCCTCACTTCTTACATGTGTAGACCAGTGAGATTTGAGCTGGCCAGTCTGGGTAGGGGTAAAAGGCGTCTACCAGAAGTTAGAGGCTGGCTGGGCTTCTCAGACGCCAGTGGACCTGTCTAACAAGAATCATCCAGGACACAAAATTGCGAGGTCCGCAGAACAGCCGTCCCGCTTTCGTCTCGAACTACTCGATCACCAAGCGGGGCCTAAGCGTGAACGTGACTCTGTGCGCGCCGCCCTGTTGGAAGCCTTCGTATCTGCGGAGCCGGATTCCGACGACCACGTCTTGATCCTCCTCGCGCAGGTTTTGGGCACTGACCGTTTCCCCATTGCCTCCGCAGAAGGCAACCGTGACCTGACGAGAATCGCCAGAAACCTCGTATGCCTCGGGTCGCGGGACGTACGTGTCCGCCGACGACACGTAGGACGGTGTGCTGCTCACCCGTGCGTGCGGCCATGTCGACGACCGGATCGGGGAAGTCCTCCGGCCCCCTCACGGTGGCGGGATGACCTCACCCACCGAACGGCCATAGGCCCACACGTCGAGTGAGGGCGCCTCGACCCCATGCGCGCCGAGGATCGTGCCGACGTGCGCCCGGTGGTCGCTGCCGTGATGGATGTATTGCGCGGCGATGATGCGGGCCTCCGCGACTGCGCCCGACGGGCGCGTGATGCGCCTCGCAGGGTCGAACTCCGAGCCGAGCACGCGCTCCATGCGCTCGCCGTTGGATCGGGCGCGCTCGCCGAGCTCGTCGAGCGGCGCGGTCCAGTTCCCCGTCATCGGCTTTCCGCGGCCTTCGGCCTCGATCGGCGGCAGCTCGCCGGTGAGCGCGAGCAGGTACCCATGCTCCGCGCCGACGGTGTGATGCAGCGTGCGGTGAAGCGTCCCGAACGTGCCGGGCGTCGTCCACTCGAGCTGCTCTGCCGGCAGGCGCGAGCAGAACTCGAGGAGCTCGAGATTGGCCCAGGTGTTGTGGCGCACCGCACGAAGGAGCGTGTCGTCGGGGCTCATGCGCTGCCACTCTCGCCGGTCGTGGTGCCGTAGCCCCAGAGATCGAGGCCGTCCTCGTTGGCGTCGAGCGGGATCTCGACGCCGTGCGCGCCGAGGATCGTGCCGGCGTGGGCGCGGTGGTCGCTGCCGTGGTGGACGTACTGCGCCGCGACGATCGCGGCCACGACCCTGCTCGTCCCGTCGCTGATGACCCGCAACGGATCGAAGCCGCCGCTCACGAGTCGCTCCATCCGCTCGCCGTTGGAGGAGGCGCGCTCGACGAGCTCACCCATGGACCAGCCGCCGCTCAACGGCTTGCCGCGGCCCTCGACCTCGATCGGCGGCGGCTCGCCGGTGAGGCGCTCGAGATAGCCGTGCTCGGCCGCGACGATGTGATGCAGGGTCCGGTTCAGCGTTCCGAACGTGCCCGGAGTGGTCCACGCGAGCTGCTCGGGCGGCAGCGCTCCGCAGAGCTCGAGCAGGCGAAGGTTCGCCCAGGTGTTGTGGCGTACCAGTCGGAGGAACGTCTCGTCGGTCATCGCGTGGTCACCTCCCGAGCACGATCCAGACCCTTTCCACGACCGCAGGAGTCTAGGAGGGCATGCGACCATCACAAGATGCCACCGCCTGTTCGTTACACACGCAGCGGGGAGATCAACCTCGCGTATCAGGTGATCGGCTCCGGTCCCGTCGACATCGCCCTGTGCATGGGCTCGTACTCGCACCTGGATGTGCTGTGGGAGAGCGCGCAATTCACGCGGCTCTTCGAGCGGGTGGGCGAGTTCGCCCGCCTGCTGCTCTTCGATCGGCGTGGAGTTGGCCTGTCGGATCGGCTGGCGGAGCCGCAGACGCTCGAGCAACGGAACGACGACATCCGTGCGGTGCTGGACGCCGCGGGCAGCGAGCGGGCGTTCATCCTCGGCCTGTCGGAGGGTGGGAACATGGCGACCCTGTTCGCGGCCACGTACCCGGACCGCACCATCGGGTTGATCCTGCATGGCTCGAAGCCGCGCTGGGCATGGGCCCCTGACTGGCCCTACGGCACGACACAGGAAGAGTTCGAGCAGACATGGCGGACCGCCGCCGAGCGCAATCACGAGGACGACTTCTCCACAGAACGGTGGCGCCGCTGGATGGGATCGACGCTGCACGACGACCCGTCGTTCCGGGAGTGGTGGCAGCGGATGCGGCGATCGATGGCCTCGCCGTCAGCGCGCTACCAGCAATCGCTCATGAACATGCAGACCGACGTTCGCCACGTGCTGCCCGCGGTCCAGGCCCCCACGCTGATCATCAATCGCGAGGACGATCCGGTCGCGCCGCTCGGTGCCGTGCACTGGATGGCGTCGCAGATCCCGAACGCGCGTGTCGTGGTGCTACCAGGAACGGGTCATCTCATCGACCCTGACATCTTCGACGACTGGATCGCGACGCTCGAGGAGTTCGTCACCGGTGTCACAAAGCCCGTTGGGAGCGATCGCTTTCTCACGACGCTCGTCGCAGCAGACATCGCTAACTCGACTGAGCTCGTCGCGCGCGTCGGCGACGCGACCTGGCGTCAGATCCTCGCGCGGCACTACGAGCTGGTCGCGCGCCGGCTGTCGGTCTACTCAGGCGCCGAGGTGGACCGCGCGGGCGATGGCTTCCTCGCGCGATTCGATGGACCGGCACGCGCCGTCCGGTTCGCCCGTGACATCGATCGCGAGGATCAGGCGCTCGGGCTCCGCGCCCGCGCCGCGGTCCACACGGGAGAGGTCGAGCAGGACGGCCCCGCGCTGCGCGGCATGGCGGTGCACATCGTGACGCGCCTCGCGGCGGTGGCCGCGCCGGGCGAGGTCATCGTGTCCAGCACGGTCAGGGATCTGGTCGCGGGCGGGCCGTTCCGGTTCACCGACCGCGGCACCCACGAACTGAAGGGCGTTCCCGGACCGCGCCAGGTGTTCGCCCTGGCCTGACCGCTCTCAGGTCTGGAGGATGGGACTGCCTCGCTTCAGGAACCTGCCGCGGCCCTTGCGCCCGAGGAACCGATCACCCTCGACGATGACCTCGCCGCGGCTCATCACGACCTCGGCCTTGCCCTTCACCTTGCGACCCTCGTAGGGGCTGTAGTCGACGCGCATATGGTGCGTCTTCGCGGAGAGCGTCTGCGTCTTCTTCGGATCCCAGACGACGATGTCGGCATCGCTCCCGGCGGCGATCGTCCCCTTGCGCGGGAACATGCCCATGATCTTCGCGGGCGTCGTCGAGGTGAGCTCGATCCAGCGATTCAGCGTGATGCGGCCGCCAAGCACCCCGCCGTCGTAGAGCAGGACCATCCGTGTCTCGACGCCGGGCGCGCCGTTCGGGATCTTCGAGAAGTCGCCCCTGCCGAGCTCCTTCTGCTTCGGCT
>JACDAF010000102.1 GCA_013695575.1 Chloroflexota bacterium
CAGATCCAGTCGCTCTTCCAGACGACCCCCGTCGACGCCGCCTACGCGCAGGGAACCGCCTCCGGCCGCCGGCTCGCCGGCAACTACTCGGACCTCGACGTCGCGCTGCTCCTCGTCGACAAGGTGAAAGCGAGCGAGTTCTTCGATTACCAGGTCTTCTTCGTCAGCGAGCTCTCGAAGGCGCTCGAGGCCCCCGCGCTCGACGTGGTCATCCTGAACCAGGCGTCGCTGCTACAGCGCGCTCAGGTCATCCGCTCGTGGCAGCTCCTCTACCAGCGGGACCAAAAGCGGCGCGTGCAGTTCGAGACCCGCTCCGTCATGGAGTACCTCGAGTTCCAGAAGTTCGACGAGGTGCAGTCGAAGGCGCTCGCGGAGCGCACGCGCGGTGGGCGGTTCGCGATCGACAGCGAGTACGTCACCGCGCGCCTCGCGCGGCTGCGCGAGTACGTGCGGCTCCTCGGTGATCTGCGGCCCATCGAGCACCAGAAGTTCCGCGCCGACCCGAAGCTCTACGGCCTCGCACAGTGGTACCTGCAGCAGTGCGTCGAGCTGCTCTTTGGGACGGGGGCGTACCTCGTGATGGCGCTTGCGCTGCCCAAGCCCGAGGCCTACCACGACATCCTCGATGCGATCGCCGGGCACGGGATCATCGACCGCCAGCTCGCGTACCGCCTCGAGCACCTGGCGAACATCCGCAACCTCCTCGCCTACGACCGCGAGCAGACGGACATCGACGAGGTGTATGGGAACCTCGCGCGCGCGGCGGACGTCGCGGCCTTCTGCGACCAGGTGGAGCGATTCGTCGCGGGGGACATGACCGCCTGATGGGACGTTTCATCCGCGATCTCGTCGAGGGCGCCATCGCCGGTGCGATCGCGGCCGTCGTCGCGCTGCAGCTGGATGCGACGACCCCGCAGGCGATCCTCTTCGCCGCGCTCACCGGTGCGATCGCTGCGGTCATCGCGGTCGCGCGGCGGACGCTCGGGGAGCGTGCCCGCACGAACCCCCCGCCCGGGACCGACGCCCGGACGTAGCCGCGACCGTGACGGCATCGGTCGTCCACACGAGGTCGTGCCGAAGATACCGATTCCAGCGCTGCAGTCGCGTCCGGTACCCTTATCCGGGTGGCGCGCTGCGGAGACCCCCGCCGAACATGAGCATCTCCCCGACGCTCTCGGGGACGACGACGGCGCAGCCTAAGCAAGCGGACCTACGCACAGAGTTCGGGCTCACCGACCCAGAGGCCGCGCGCATTCGTGCCCTGCTCGATCGCGAGCCGAATCCGCTCGAGTGGGCGATGTTCGGCGCGATGTGGAGCGAGCACTGCGCGTACAAGCACAGCAAGCGCCTCCTCCGAACGCTCCCCACGACGGGCGCACGGGTCGCCGTCGGGCCAGGCGAGAACGCGGGTGCGGTCGATCTCGGCGACGGTCTCCTCTGCGTCTTCAAGGTCGAGAGCCACAACCATCCGTCCGCGGTGGAGCCCTTCCAGGGCGCGGC
This sequence comes from Chloroflexota bacterium, assembly GCA_013695575.1. Taxonomy (GTDB): domain Bacteria; phylum Chloroflexota; class Limnocylindria; order P2-11E; family P2-11E; genus JACDAF01. Next base: position 1,501 of record JACDAF010000102.1, read on the forward strand.
GACCGGTGTCGGCGGGATCCTGCGCGATGTCTTCGCGATGGGCGCGCGGCCGGTCGCGGTGCTCGACGCCCTCTTCTTCGGCGATCCCGCGACGGCACGCACGCGCGGCTACGTGCGCGGTGTCGTCGGCGGCATCGGGTCGTACGGCAACTGTGTCGGCATCCCGCATCCGGGCGGGCACGTTACGTTCGAGCCCTGCTACGACGGCAACCCGCTGGTGAACGCGATGTGCGTCGGGATCGCCGAGCGCTCGAGCCTGCGCCGCGCCGATACCGCGCGTCCCGGCAGCGCGGTGTACCTCGTCGGCAGCGACACCGGCCGCGACGGCATCGCGGGCGCGTCGCTCCTCGCGTCAGCGGAATTCACGGGGGACGCTGGGGACGCCAAAGGCGGAGCTCCCGGCGTCGATCCAACGGCGAGCAAGCGCCCGTCCGTGCAGGTGGGGAGCCCGTTCCTCGAGAAGCTGCTGCTCGAGGCGACGCTCGAGCTCGTCGCCTCCGACGCCGTCGAGGCGGTGCAGGACCTCGGTGCCGCGGGGCTCACCTGTGCTGCGAGCGAGGTGGCGGCGAAGAGCCGCGCCGGGATGCGCCTCGACGTCGCGCTCGTGCCCAGGCGCGCCACCGGCATGGCGCCGTTCGAGGTGATGCTGTCGGAGTCCCAGGAGCGGATGCTCGTGATCGCCCGCCCCGGCCGCGAGAGCGACGTCGAGCGGGTCTTCGCGCGCTGGGAGCTGCACGGCACGCGCATCGGCGAGATGACCGCCGACGATGCCCTCGAGATCCGCGACGGCGAGCGGCTCCTGGCCTCGCTCCCGCCGCGGGCGCTCGCGGACGAGGCCCCCGAGTACGACGTCACGCAGTGGGCCGCCCCTCCCAACGGAGCGGGCCGTGTCGAGGGAGGGCCGCCGTCTCGCGAGGAGTGGCCCGACGGCCGTGATGCCGCGGACGTGGATGGGCCGACGAGCGAGATGGCGCCCGACCGAGGCAACGCGGCCCGCGCCGCCCTCGACCTCGCCGCCGCCGCGGCTCCGCGCCAGAAAGTGGGACATGCCCTGCTCGAGCTCCTTGCGTCGCCCGCGGTCGCGTCGCGCGCGGTCCTGTACCGCACGTACGACCAGATGGTCGGGACGGATACCGTGGATGGACCGGGCGGTGACGCGGCGGTGCTGCGGCTCAAGGGCCGCGCGGATGGCATCGCGATCTCGATCGACGCGCAGCCGCGAGTCGCCGCGCTCGACCCGTTCGTCGGCGCGGCGTCCGCGGTCGCGGAGGCTGCGCGCAACCTGGTCTGCGCCGGTGCCGAGCCGCTCGCGATCACCGACTGCCTGAACCTCGGGAACCCCGAGCGGCCCGCGGGGGCATGGCATCTCGAGCGCACCGTCGCCGGCATCAGGGCAGCCTGCGAGGCGCTGGCACTCCCGGTCGTGTCGGGCAACGTGTCCCTGTACAACGCGACGCGCGGCGTGGACATCTGGCCGACGGCGACGATCGGCGCGGTCGGCCACCTCCGCGACGTCGCGTCGCGCATACCGGTGACGACCGGCGAGGAGGGCGACCTCGTGCTCCTGGCGGGGAGTGCCGACGCGCGGCTCGGCGCCTCGGCGTACGAGGCGCTGCATGGCGCGCACCGCGGCCCAGTCGCCATCGATCTCGGGCTCGAGGCTCGTCTTCAGCGGTTCGTGCTCGCGGCTCACGAGCGGGGCGCGATCCGCGCCGCGCACGACCGCGCCGAGGGTGGTCTCGCCGTCGCGCTGGCCGAGCTCGCGCTGCGCGACGGCATGGGCATGCAGGTGACCTTGCCGCCGGTGCGCGGCGGCACGATCGCGAAGCTCTTCGGCGAGGGTCCGGGCGGGATCGTGCTCGTGGTCCCGCCCGATCGCGAGGCGGCTCTGCGCGCATGCGCGGCCGATCACGGCGTTGAGCTGTGGACGCTTGGCGCGATCGGTGGCGACATCCTCGAGATCGTCCCGGTCCTCGCGATGCCCATCGACGCGCTGCGGCGCGCCTACGAGGGCGGTCTTGCCGCCGCGCTCGGGAGGCAGGCGTGACCGTGCCACTCCGAGTCCGTCAGGCGAGGGAGCAGGACGGTCACGGCGACGCGAAGCGGCGCTGCCGTCACCTACACGTTCGGCATGATCGGGAGATGGGGGCGGAAGTGCTCCTCGATGAGCGCAAGCGTGTCGTCGAGGTCGAGCGAGCCATCCACGCGCACACTGCGCAGGCCGAGCTGCTCGCACGACGCGGCGATCCTGGCGGCCATGAGCTCGTTGCGCTCAACGATGTTGCGGCCCGCGCGCACGGGGTCGCTGGTCTTCGCCGCGGAGCTCCCGCTCGGATCGTCGCGATAGCGCCGTGTGAGGACGGCATCGTGGACCTCACGGGTCGGGAGCAGCCAGATCGCCTGGCGCGCCTCTCGAAGGAGCGGCGCGACCCACCATGGGAAGGCGGTCGGTCCTTCGGCCACGATCGGCCGGCCGGTCGGGAGGCCCAGCAGGTCCTCGATCACGGGACCGGAGAGCGCGGTCCACGAGGCGATGTCACGGCGCGCGAGTGCGTCGGGCGCCGGGTGCAGCCAGCGTTCGTCCATCGACTCATCCCGGTCGCCGGGCTTGCTGCCAGCGCGGCGACGGTGATCGCGATCGTGGTGCCAGTCGAGGTTGTAGATCTTGAGGTCGTATTTCCCGGCGAGCAGCCGCGAGAGCGTCGTCTTGCCGGCGTGCGGTCCACCACCGATCCACAGCACGTGCGCCAGGCGCTCACGGAGGTCATCCACGGACGGCGGATGATGCGCCCGGTCCCGGTGAAAAGAACAGTCTTCTCAGGGGACGGGCACTCGACGACAATGAGGACATCCCCCCGGCCCGGCCGTGCGCTGCGCTGCGCTGGAGCGCGTTAGCGATGTGCGGTGTGTGCGGGATCTGGGGACCGGCGCCGAGTGACCCGACCGAGGCCGCCCGCCTCACCTTCTTTGCGCTCTACGCGCTCCAGCACCGCGGTCAGGAGTCGGCCGGCATCGCGGCGACCGACGGGCGCGATCTGCGCGTCGTGAGGCGGATGGGCCTCGTGGGGCAGGTGTTCGCCGAGCCGGACCTGGCAGCGCTCGGCGGGCGCGCCGCGATGGGCCACACGCGCTACTCGACGACCGGGTCGTCACGTATCGAGAACGCGCAGCCGATGGTCGTGTCGGATCCGTGGCTCGGCGAGCTCGCGATCGGTCACAACGGCAATTGCATCAATGCGCGCGACCGGCGTGACCAGCTCGAGAGCGAGGGCGTCACGTTCACGACGTCGTCCGACACGGAGGTCGTGGCGAAGGCGATCGTCGCCGCCCCTGGCGCGACGTGGGACGAGCGCATCGTCGCGGCGCTCCCGACCCTGCAGGGCGCGTGGTCGCTCGTGATGCTCACCCCGCACGCGCTCTACGCGGTGCGCGATCCACTCGGCGTACGGCCGCTCACGCTCGGCCGCAAGGGCCCGTCGTGGCTCGTCGCGAGCGAGACGAGCGCCTTCGACACCATCGGCGCCGAGACGGTGCGCGATGTGCTGCCGGGCGAGGTGCTCCGCCTCGACGACCGGGGCGTGACGCAGCTCGCGGACCTCGCCGCCGACCGTCGTGGCCTCTGCGTCTTCGAGCACGTCTACCTCGCGTCGGCCTCGAGCCGGCTCGGCGGGCAGACCGTCTACGCGACGCGGGAGCGCATGGGCGAGATCCTTGCTCAAGAGGCCCCGGCTACGGCGGACGTCGTGATACCTGTACCTGACAGCGCGATCCCGGCCGCCGTCGGGTACGCGCGGGTGAGCGGCATCGCGTTCCGCGAGGGACTCATCAAGAACCGCTACATCGGGCGCACCTTCATCCAGCCGTCGCAGCAGCTGCGCGAGCACAGCGTGGCGCTCAAGTACAACGCGCTGCGCGACGTGCTCGAGGGCAAGCGAGTGGTCGTCGTCGATGACTCGATCGTGCGCGGCTCGACGAGCGGCCCGATCGTGAGCCTGCTCCGCCGCAACGGTGCGCGCGAGGTGCACATGCGCATCTGCTCACCGCCGATCCGCCACCAGTGCTTCTTCGGCGTGGACATGGCCAGGCGCGACGAGCTCATCGCCTCGCGCCTCGAGGTGGACCAGATCCGCGCGCACATCGGCGCCGACTCGCTCGGCTATCTCTCTCTCGAGGGGATGATCTCGGCCACCGGAGCCACCTCCGGCGAGCTCTGCAGCGCGTGCTTCACCGGCGACTACCC
>JACDAF010000121.1 GCA_013695575.1 Chloroflexota bacterium
GGGAGAAGTCCCGGTCGGACGAGCAGAGCTCTGCACCGTGTTCGACCGAGAGCGCCGCGAGGTGCGCGTCCGTCGTGAGATTGCCGGCCGTTCCGAGCGGCTCGAGGAGCTCGCGGAGGAGAGCGGCCTGCCGCTCTGTCGGGTGGACGATCGTGGTGCACGGCTGCGCCAGCCAGCCATCGACCATGCCGAATGCCTCCGCCGGTCCCAACGGATCGGCGAAGATCCGCGAGCTCGTGCTCAGCCGCAGGAAGGCGAGGAGTACCGACCACGTGAAGGCGAACGTTTCGGTCCGGACAGCTGCTCCTCCAGCCAGCGGCGCGCCGGATGGTGCCGCGGGGCGGACGTGGCCACCGCGTAGAGCAGGAGATTCACGTCCGAGACCTTCACGTGCGTAGCTCGAGCTTCCGGATGACCTCCTCGTCCTCGAGCGTCGTGGCGAGACGCAGCGCGCGGTCGAGGTCGATGCCAGGGCGCAGCTTCAGGGAGCGGGCGCGTAGGCGGTATCGGCGCGCGAGGCCCGCATCCGTGCCGATCCCTGCCCGCAGGGTGGCGTTGAGGGCGTCCTTGAAGGAGACGCCTCGCTCCCGAGCGATCCGGCGCAGCTTGGCCGCGAGATCGGCGTCGATGGTCACCGTCGTCCGCACGGGCGCATCATCGCTTACCAGTCAAAGACATCAAGATGCGAGCCGCGTTCCTGAGAGACGCAGCACCGGCCATCAAGCAGCCGGGCTGTTCCGCGCAGGCGAAGTCACCGCTTTCCTCGGACCGCTCGCGGGTCGCGGTGGTGCTGGCGGGGCCGGCGCGGCCATCGGGTAGGTCCCGAGCACGCGTACCCACGAGCAGCAGGTCCGCAGCAGCGCGAACGCCTCGCGCGCGGGCGACTCGGCGACATCGCCGTGGATGTCGAGGTAGAAGACGTAGGTCCACGGCCGGTCGCGGCTCGGGCGCGACTCGATCTTCGCGAGGTTCACGCCCGCGGTCGCGAACGGCTGCAGGGCGCGGACGAGCGCGCCGGGCTTGTCGTCCGAGGCGAAGACGAGGCTTGTCTTCGGCGGGCCGTCGCGATGAGCTGGCGCCATCGCGGCCGCCACGCCCGGGTCATCGCGGCGCGCGAGCACGAAGAACCGTGTCGAGTTGTCGCTCACCGTCTGGATGTCCTTGGCCAGGACGTCGAGGCCGAGCTGCTCGGCCGCGCGGCGCGAGGCGACCGCGGCGATGCGGGGATCGTTCAGGTCGCGGACCTCGCGCGCGGCGCCTGCGGTGTCGTAGGCTTCGCGCGCCTCGATCCCCCTGGCGCGCAGGAACGCTTCGGATTGGGCGAGCGCCTGCGGGTGTGATCGCGCCTCGCGCACGTCCTCGAGCCGCGCCCCGGGCGGGCCGAGCAGGCAGTGGCGCACCTGCAGGACGGCCTCGCCGACCACGACCACAGACTCGTGCCCGAGCAGCAGGTCGTAGACGTCCGAGACGGCACCCGCGGTGCTGTTCTCGACGGGCACGACCGCTGCGCCGACGGTGCCGCCTTCGAGCGCGGCGAACACCGCGGCGAAGGAGCGCTCGCCCGCGTACGCGGCATCCGGGAAGAGCGTCGCCGCGCACTCCTCCGAGTAGGCGCCGGGAACACCCTGGTAGGCGACCCGGAGCGACACGCCCGCCCCCGTCACGAGCGCTCGCCGCGCAGGGTCACGGGCGCCTCAGCGTGCGGCACGGTCAGGGGTCCTCGCCGCGCAGCAGCGTCACGAGTGCCTCGAGCGCGATGACGTACGAGCGCCAGCCGAAGCCCGCGACGACGCCTTTCGACGCCGTCGCGATCACATCGGCCCGGCGGAACTCCTCGCGAGCGGCGGGGTTCGTGAGATGCACGGAGATCGTCGGGATCGTGACGGAGGCCACCGCGTCGCGAATGGCCACGCTGGTGTGGGAGTAGCCGCCCGCATTCAGGATGATGCCGGCGGCCCACGTCCGCGCGTCCTGGATGCGATCGATGAGCGTGCCCTCGAGGTTGGACTGCGCGCCGGTCACCTCCGCACCAAGCTCCCGGCCGCGCGCGGCAAGGCGTGCGTCGATCTCCGCGAGCGTGAGCGTCCCGTACACGGCAGGCTCGCGCTCTCCGAGGAGGTTGAGGTTCGGCCCATGGAGGACCAGGACCTTCACGCCCCGAGCATCGCCAGCGCGTCGCGCGGATCGACGCCCGAGACGAGCGCGGCCCCGTCCGCCGCAGGCACGACGAACCGCGACGCACCACCGGCGCGCTTCTTGTCGGCTCCGATGGCCGCGGCCAGGCGGCCTTCATCGAGCGCGGGCGGGGACGCCGGCAGGCCGATCCGCCGGAGGACCGTTGCGATGCGGGCGGCGAGGTCCGGCGGACACGTTCCGAGCGACGCGCCGAGCCGCGCCGCGGCGACCAGGCCCATCGCGACCGCGGCGCCGTGCGGGATCGCGTGGTCGCTCGCGGACTCGATCGCGTGCGCGTAGGTGTGACCGAGGTTGAGCGCGCGTCGCACGCCCCGGTCGCGCGGATCGGCGGCGACGTACGCGATCTTCACCCGGAGCGACTGCTCCACCGACCACGCCAGCGGGGCGTCCGCGACGAGATCGAGGACGAGCGGCGACGCGAGCAGGCCGGCCTTCACGATCTCGGCGAGCCCCTCCCGGCGCGCGCTGCCGGGCAGGGAGGCGCAGGTCGCGGTGTCCGCGATGACCAGGCGTGCGGGGTGGAAGGCGCCGACGAGGTTCTTCGCGCCCGCGTGGTCGATCGCGACCTTCCCGCCGACGGCAGCGTCCGCCATCGCGAGGACGGTGGTCGGCACGTTCACGAGCGCGACCCCGCGCGCGTACGTCGCCGCCGCGAAGCCCGCGACGTCGAGGGTCGCGCCGCCGCCTACCGCGATCACCGCTCCGCTTGGGTCGAGCCCACCGGCGCGGAATGCGTCCCAGAGCGACGCCAGGATCTCGACCCGCTTCGCGTCCTCGCCCGCGGGGACGACGACCGGTCCGACGGGCTCGATCCCCGCGTCGCGGAGCGCGGCGACGACGCCGGTCGCGTGCGTCTCCGCCACGGCCGCGTCGCTCACCACGACCGCCAGGGTCACGCCGCCGAGCGCGGCGCGCAGGTCGGTGCTCCCGATGGCGCCGTCGCCGATGATCACGTGCGTGGTCCCGTCAGCCGTGACCAGCCTCAACCGGGTCGGGCCGGCTGGGCCGGTGCGCCCGGCAAGAAGGGACGCCACCGCGGCCGGGGTGCGGCCGGTCGTGTCCACCGCCGCGCCGAACGCGGCGTAGGCG
>JACDAF010000148.1 GCA_013695575.1 Chloroflexota bacterium
GAAGACAACGGTCCCTGGTCCCGCGAGCCGCTCGACCGGGGTAATTCCACCCGCAAAGCCGAATGCCCGCATTCCCGCGGCGCGCGCCGCCGCTACGCCGTGGCCGCTGTCTTCCACGACTGCGCAGCAGCCACCTCCGCAGTTGCGCGCCGAGGCAGACGAGGAAGCGCCGCCCTTGACCCCGGCCAGCACGGCGCGGGTCAACAGCGGTAAGCCGATTTCCGCCCTGCGTGCCGAGGCAGCCGGCAACCCAATAGTCGCGGTTCCGACGGCCTCCTTCCGAGGCTCATTGCCGCCTACGGTGATTCCTGAGTCCGTGCTCACGGCGCTACCTGAGACTGCGAAGTTGAGCTACTGGTGGAACTTCGAGCCGGAGGTCGAGACTACCCGACCGGACCCCTAGTTGAGGTTCCCGGTGGTTTCTGGCACTCGTTCAGGCCGCTGCACGGAGATCCTCGAGCCAGCCTTGGAGGTGCGCCAGGGCGGGGACGTGCTCGAAGCCGCGGTCGGTGAAGGGCGTGCCGTCGTAGCGCTCGGCCGGGGTGAGCCAGCCGATCTCGCCGTGCAGCCGGTGGTAGTTGTAGTAGCGGGCGAAGCGCTCGATGGCGCGCTCGGCATCCTCGAGCGAGCGGAAGATCTCGCGGTCCAGGACCTCGCGCTTGAGCGTGGCCCAGAAGGCCTCGATCTTCCCGTTCGTCCAGGGCGAGTTCACCTGGGTCTTGATGTGGCGGACCGCCAGCTCGCGCAGGGTCTTGCCGAACCCGGTGAGCACGCCCGGCATCCAGACCACGAAGGGCGAGCCGTTGTCGCTCATGAGGTCGAGCGGGCGGCCGCACAGCTCGAAGCAGTCGCGCATCCACTCGAGGATCGGCGCCGCCCTCTGATCGGTCTGGATGCGCAAGCCGAGCACGTAGCGGGAGTGGTCGTCGACCAGCCCGACGAGGTAGGTCTTGAGGTAGCGGCCACGGCCCAGCTGGATGAAGAAGGGACCTTTGAGGTCGATGTGCCAGAGCGAGTTCGGGGTGGCGCGCTCGTAGCGGGGACCGCGCTCGCGCGGCCCGGAGGGCCGGGCGGTGCCGAGGTCGTCGAAGAGCCGCTCGATCCACCACTGCCCGACCTGGGCGATCTCGCGCCGGCGCAGCTCGGCCGAGATGCGCTTGGCGTTCCAGTACGTATGCAGCCGCACCGCGATCACGACCTGCTCGACCCAGGCCGGGTGCTTGAGCGCCGGCGTACGCGGGCCGCGACGCTCGGGGACGAGCGCCGCCAGGCCGCCCCGCGCATACGCCGCCTGCCAGCGAAACAGACTGCGACGGCTGCACTCAGCGAGCGCGAGCACCGCGTCCAGACTCTGCTCGCGGACGAGCCGCAGCAGCCGGGCACGGGCCCGCACGATCTCGCATCCGGAACGAGGCTGATCCAGCCGTGGCGGTCGGCCACCACGCGTGGCGAGGAACCGGAAACCCAACCCTTCCTGGTAGGTGTGTCGAAGCCAGCGGCGCTGCGGATCGCGAAGCTGATGGATGTCGCGTGCCCAAATGTCGTCCATGCCACGGAGGTTGCGTCGCTCGGCTGCTCAGTGCCAGAAACCACCGGGAACTTCAACTAGTGTCCCGAGTCCGAGATCCGCGTAACAAATCGAGCGAGCGTCGCGAGGATCTGGTCGGCGCTCTTGGTCCAGACGAACGGCTTCGGCTGCTCGTTCGAGATGGCGAGATAGGTGCGGATGGCCGCCTCCAGCTCGCGGGTGCTGCGATGCGCGCCGCGCCGCAGCTGCTTTTCGGTGAGCGCGGCGAACCAGCGCTCGACCAGGTTGATCCAGGAGGCCGAGGTCGGCGTGAAGTGGACGTGGAAGCGTGGCCGGCGGACCAGCCAGCGGCGGATCGCGGGGGTCTTGTGCGTCGCGTAGTTGTCGAGGATCAGGTGCACGTCGAGCTCGGGCGGCACCGCGGCGTCGATGGTGTCCAGGAAGCGGCGGAACTCCACGGCGCGGTGGCGGCGGTGCAGCTCACCGATGACCTTGCCACTCTGCACGTCGAGCGCGGCGAACAGCGAGGTGGTGCCGTGGCGGGCGTAGTCGTGTGTGCGCCGCTCGGCTTGCCCCGGGCGCAGCGGCAGCATCGGCTGGGTCCGGTCGAGTGCTTGGATCTGGCTCTTCTCGTCCACGCACAGCACCAGCGCCCGCTCGGGCGGAGCGAGGTACAGGCCCACGATGTCGCGGACCTTCTCGATGAACAGCGGATCCTTGGAGAGCTGGAAGTGCTCGACCCGGTGCGGGGCCAGGGCGAAGGCGCGCCAGATCCGGCTCACCGCGCTCTGGCTGAGGCCCGCGCGCTGGGCCATCGCGCGGGTGCTCCAGTGCGTCGCGTCCCGCGGCGCGGTCTCCAGCGTGAGGGTGAGCACGCGCTCCACGTCGGCATCGCCGATCGTGCGCGGCGCGCCGGGGCGCGGCTCATCGAGCAGGCCGTCCAGTCTCCGCTCCAGGAAGCGGGCCCGCCAGCGCCCCACGGTCTGGGTGGTCCAGCGCAGCTGGGCGGCGAGCGCGCTGTTGCTCTGGCCGGCGGCGGCACCGAGCACGACCTCGGCCCGGCGCGCCAGGGCCTGCGCGGTCTTGGGCCGTCGCGCCCAGCGCTCGAGGGTCAGGCGCTCCTCGCCGCTCACGGTCAAGGTCGGCATCGGTCGTCCGCTACGCATCGGCGTCCTCCTCTGAATACCACGGCATGGACTCCGATACTTATTATGACGACTTCTGACTCAGGACACTAGATGGCAGCCACAAAGAAGGCCGCGCCACGGAAGAAGCGCGGCCCGGCCGAGCCACGCGGGCCGCTGCCGCGCGAGACGCGGATCGACCAGGACGACCCCGAGCTGCGGTCGCAGGTGGCGCTCGTCGAGACGAGCGGTGGCGCGGTGCTCGCCGCGTTCCGGGACCCGTATGCCGGCAGGCCCCTACTGCTCGCGAGCCTGCCGCTCCGGGCGGTCGAGCCCACCGCCTTTCAGCGCGACCTCTCGCGGACCCACGCGCAGCGGCTCGGCGCGGCGATCGTCGACGCCGGCGTGTTCCTCGACCCGATCATCGCGGTCGCCGGCGCGGCGGGCTTCCACTCGCCCAACGGCCGTCACCGCCTCGCCGCCGCCAAGCAGCTTGGCTTGCGCGCTGTCACCGTTCTCGTGGTCCCGGACGACGACTTGGTCTATCGGATCCTGCCGCTCAACACGGAGAAGGCGCACAACCTGCGGGACCGGAGCATGGAGGTCATCCGCATGGCACGCTCGCTCGCCAAGGACCGGCCAAAGTCGAAGGAGAGCGATCACGCCACCGCGTTCGAGTCAGCCTTCCTGCTCACGCTCGGCGCGTCGTACGACCAGCGCTCGCGGTTCGCCGGCTCGTCCTATCAGCCGATGCTCCGCCGGGTCGACGTGTTCCTCGACGGTCCATTGCCGAAGGCGCTGCGGCAGCGCGACCAGTGGGCGACCCGGCTCGTCGACATCGACGACCGCGTCGCCCTGCACATCGCCGCGCTGCAGGAGCGCGGCTTTAAGAGCCCATATCTGCGGACGCTCGTGGTCGCGCGGTGCAATCCGGTGCGATGGATCCCAGCGAAGCGCGGACAGGGGCCGCCGATGCCGCTCGCCGAAGCGCTCCAGCGCATGGCCGCGAGCGTTCGCAAGTTCGACGCGGGGAAGGTCCGGCAGCAGGACCTCGCGCTCGTCGCAGCCGTCGCAGCCGAGGACGGGTAGCCGAACGCGCCTTCGGACCTCGTGGGCGAGGAGGGACTCGAACCCTCACGCTCTTGCGAGCATCAGACCCTAAATCTGACGAGGCTGCCGTTACTCCACTCGCCCGCGTCTAGGGTAGTCGTCCCTCGCGGTCAATCCGCGTCGTCGTCGCGCGAAACGAAGACCGAGCGAGTGCCCTCCTCACTCGTCACGAGGAAATTCTCCTCGTCCCGCTCGTCGACGTTCACCGACGCGATGAGGCGCTCGTCGGTCACGTGCACGAAGTGGCTCGAGCGCTCGAGCTCGTTCGCGATCGCTTCGGCGAGGCTGTCCTCCTCGTAGGCGTCCTTCACGAGGAGCCGCGCCTTCCTGACGAGCGCGAAGAAGTCCGCAGGCTCGAACCGTTGGGCGTGCTGCAGCAGAACCGCCGTCGCCATGTCGTCGTCGCCTTCGTGGATCTCGTAGAAGTACATCGGTCGCGAAGACCTTAGACTACCGACCTCCATGGCCGACGATCCCCAGACGCCCGCGCCCAGTGGTTTCCGCTACTCGGCCTCGCGCGGAGACGGATCGGTCGTGACCCTGGCCGTCGACATCGATGCCGAGCGTGTGCGTGCGGCGACCGACCGCGTGTTCCAGCGGCGTGTGCGGCAGGCGAAGATCCCCGGATTCCGCCCGGGGAAGGCGCCGCGCGCGATCTACGAGCGCACGTACGGGACCGAGCATCTCTGGCACGAGGCCGCGGAGGACGTCGTCGACGAGACGTACCGGGAGATCGTGCAGCGCGAGGGTTTCGAGCCGCTCGACCGTCCGGAGGTCGAGATCGGTGAGCTCGCGCCGGAGCGGCCCGTGCACTACGCGGCGACGTTTCCCGTCCGGCCGGAGGTCGCGGTCGGTGACTACGGCGCGCACGGTGCGCGCGTCGAGCCCACCCCGGTGACCGACGAGGACGTCGAGCGGACCATCGCGGGCATGCGCGATCATCACGCCGAGCTCCGGCCGGTGGAGCGGCCCGCAGCCGGCGGCGACGTCCTCACCATCGACCTCGATGCGTCCATCGACGGCCGTGACCTCGTCCTTGGCCGCGGCGCCCACATCGAGCTCGGTCGCCAGTACGGCATCGCGGGTCTCGCGGAGGGGCTTCTCGACGCAAGGGTGGGGGATGAGCGCGCGCTCGACCTGGCGTTCCCGGAAGACCATCCCGACGAGGGTCTGCGCGCGCGGTCCGGGCGCTTCGTCGCGAAGGTCACGCACGTCGCCGAGAAGATCCTGCCGGACCTCGACGACGGATTCGCCAAGACCGTCGGAGTTGCCGACCTGAAGGCGCTGCGGCGGGCCGTCCGCAGTGAGCTCGCCCATGCCTCGTTCCACGAGGCGCGCGACGCCGCGGCGGAACGGCTCATGGCGCACCTGCTCGAGACCGCGCGGGTCGAGGTCCCGGACGTGCTCGTCAACGACGAGCTCGACCACCTCGCCGCCGAGCTTCGCGACCGCATCGCGCAGCAGGGCATCACCTACGAGAAGTTCCTGCTCGAGGCTCGCAAGACCGAAGAGGAGCTCCGCCTGGAGTGGCGGCCGGCCGCTGAGCGGCGCGCGAAGGCACTCCTCGTCCTCGACGCCATCGCGAAGCGCGAGGGCATCACGATCTCCGGCGCGGAGCTCGCCGAGGAGGTCGCCGGCACGCCGATCGCGCAGGATCCGCAGGCGCTCCGAGACCCTGCCGTGCTGGCGTCGCTGGCGCGCTCCCTCCGCAATCGGAAGCTCGTGGACAAGCTCATCGGTCTCGAGGGCCCCACCGCTGAGCGCGAGGCGATCAAGAAGGCGGGCGGCCCGGATGACGAGCCGGAGGCGCAGCTCGTCGTGCCGGAGAGCATGCCCGAGCACTCCCCCGATGAGCGCGAGGCGATCCGCAGCCTGCTGAAGGGGTAGCGGCGGCTGGCTGCCTCTCCCACGGATGCACGCTCGGGCCGCCGCGCCGGCCGATGGCGCGAAGCGGCTCGGTACACTCAGCATGGCGCTCATACGCAGCGGAGGAAGAGAAGATGACGCTGGTACCGATGGTCGTGGAGCAGTCGGGTCGCGGCGAGCGCGCCTATGACATCTACTCGCGCCTTCTCAAAGACCGGATCATCTTCGTGACCGACATGATCGAGGACCACATGGCGAACCTCATCATCGCCCAGCTCCTCTTCCTCGAGTCGGAAGACCCTGAGCGCGACATCTACCTGTACGTCAACTCGCCAGGCGGGGTCGTCACGAGCGGGCTGGCGATCTACGACACGATGCAGTACCTCAAGGCACCGGTGAACACGGTGTGCATCGGCCAGGCGGCCTCCATGGCCTCGGTCCTGCTCGCGGCGGGCGCGAGGGGAAAGCGCTACGCGCTCCCGAACGCCCGAATCATGATCCACCAGGGCTCCGGTGGCTTCCGCGGCAACACACCGGACGTGATCATCCAGGTCAAGGAGCTCGAGACGCTCGTCGACCGCATCTCCGAGATCCTCGCGCGGCACACCGGTCAACCCGTCGAGAAGATCAAGCGCGATTCCGAGCGCGACCGGTTCATGTCGGCGCAGGAGGGGAAGGCCTACGGACTCATCGACGAGGTGTACGTTGGAAAGGAGTCGCTCATCTCCCTCGCGAAGGCGGAGGAGGCCGACCCATCCCCGGCGCCAGACTCAAAGGAGCCCGTGGCCGTCCGATGACCAGCACCGCAAAAGGCGGCAAGCCCTACCGCTGCTCCTTCTGCGGCAAGAGCCAGGACCAGGTCCGCAAGCTCATCGCCGGCCAGGGCGTCTACATCTGCGACGAGTGCATCACGCTCTGCCGCGAGATCGTGGACGAGGAGTTCATGGAAGCGCCGAAGACCCGGGCATCCGGCCAGAAGGTGCCGAGCCCGCGCCGCATCAACGAGACGCTGGACCAGTACGTCATCGGTCAGGATCGCGCGAAGCGCGTGCTCTCGGTCGCCGTCTACAACCATTACAAGCGCGTCGGAGCCGGTCACCGAGTCGACGACGTCGAGCTCCAGAAATCGAACGTCCTGCTCATCGGTCCCACAGGCTGCGGGAAGACTCTGCTCGCCCAGACACTCGCGCGGATCCTCGACGTGCCGTTCTCGATCGCGGACGCGACCAGCCTCACCGAGGCCGGGTATGTCGGCGAGGATGTCGAGAACATCCTGCTGCGCCTCATCCAGGCGGCGGACTTCGATCTGAACCGCGCGCAGCGCGGGATCATCTACATCGACGAGATCGACAAGATCGCGCGCAAAGGCGACAACCCATCGATCACACGCGATGTGTCCGGCGAGGGAGTCCAGCAGGCGCTGCTCAAGATCCTGGAAGGCACCGTCGCCAACGTCCCTCCACAAGGAGGCCGCAAGCACCCGCATCAGGACTTCATCCAGATCGACACCACGAACATCCTGTTCATCCTCGGCGGCGCGTTCGAAGGTCTTGAGAAGATCGTCGAGGCGCGCGTCGGCCGGAAGACAATGGGCTTCGGCGCGTCGCTGGCGCAGAACACCAAGGAGACCACCGCCATCCTCGAACAGGTCATGCCTGATGACCTGCTGAGGTACGGGTTGATCCCCGAGTTCGTCGGCCGGATGCCCGTGATGGTCCCGCTGCAGGCGCTCGACGAGGGCGATCTGCTGCGCATCCTCACGGAGCCGAAGAACGCGATCGTGAAGCAGTACCAGAAGTTCCTCGCGCTGGACAAGGTCGAGCTCCAGTTCACCCCCGACGCGCTCGCCGCCGCGGCGCGCGGCGCGGCGAAGCGGAAGACTGGCGCGCGCGGCCTGCGGACCATCATCGAAGAGGTCCTCCTCGACGTCATGTACGACATCCCCTCGCGGCCAGAGGTGCGGCGCGTGGTGGTCACCCAGGAGGCGATCGAGGGCGGCGTGAAGCCGCTGCTCCTCTCAAAGACCGAGCAGGTGATCGCGGAGAACGAGGCCACCGCGTAGCCCCGCGGGAGTGCGGACCCTCGACGGTCATGGGTGGCCCCGCGGGGCCTCATGTCGCCGGCGCGAGCCGCTCCATCAATGCGGCGACATCGAGATCGGTCTCCGGGTACTGAGGGTCCATCGCCTCGAGCGTCTCGATGAGGATCCGGGTGACCGCCCAGTTGCGGTACCACTTCTTGTTCGCGGGAACCACGTACCAGGGAGCTGCAACGGTCGAGCATCGGCGTAGCGCCGCGTCGTAGGCGAGCTGGTAGTCGGCCCAGCGCGCCCGCTCCTCGAGGTCCCGTGGGTTGAATTTCCAGCGCTTGGTCGGATCCGCGAGGCGGGCGATGAGCCGCTCGCGCTGCTCCTCGAACGAGATGTGCAGGCAGATCTTGACAATGGTCGTCCCGCGGCGACTGACTTCGCGCTCGAAGCGGTTGATCTCGCCGTACCGCTTCGACCAGACCGCTTTCGGGACGAGGGCCTTGACGCGCACGATGAGCACGTCCTCGTAGTGCGACCGGTCGAAGACACCGATCTCACCCGGCAGCGGAAGCGCCTTGCGGATGCGCCAGAGGAAATCGTGGCTCAGCTCCTCCGCCGTCGGGGCCTTGAAGCCGGTGATCCGCGCTCCCTGCGGGTTCACCGCACCGATCACGTGGCTGATCGCCCCGTCCTTGCCGGAGGTGTCCATGCCCTGGAGGACAAGGAGCACCGTCCGCTTCGCTTCCGCGTAGAGGCGCTCCTGCAGCAGCCGCAGCTTCATAGCGTCGGCGCGCAGGTCCCGGCGCGAAGGGCGCTCGCGGATCCCGGGTGTCCTCTCCGGGTCGATATCCGCGAGCCTGCGAGTGACCTTTCCCGCCCGGACGCGCAGGAGGTCGCTGATCGAGCGGGGTCCTGACATGGAAGAGCATCGTCGTCGTGATCGAGCGCGAGCGCAACGAGCGCGTCCCGTCACGCGGCTATGCTGACCGCTCTGGCGCTCGATCTCGACCGTGCGGGAGGTGCACCGATGGCGCGGGCCAGGAAGGCCGACGGGCCGAGCGTCGCGACGGCGCCTCCGACCAGGACGAGCGACGCCGGCTGGCAGGCCCCCCCGGTGGCCGACTACGAGAACCTCGGAGCCTTCTATCTCGGTCGTCCCCACGACCTGGCTGCGAAGGCGCCGGAGCCGGGCCTCCTCCTCTACGACTCCAAGGACCTCCTCACGCACGCGGTGTGCGTCGGCATGACCGGCAGCGGGAAGACAGGCCTGTGCATCGACCTCATCGAAGAGGCCGCGCTCGATGGCATCCCGACGATAGCCATCGATCCGAAGGGCGACCTCCCGAACCTTCTCCTGACCTTTCCTGAGCTCCGGGCCGACGACTTCCGTCCCTGGATCGAGGAGGACGAGGCTGCGAAGCAGGGTCAGGCGCCCGACGAGTTCGCGGCCGCCGAGGCGAAGCGTTGGCGGGAGGGCCTCGCTGCTTGGGGTCAGGATGGGGAACGCATCCGCCGGCTGCGCGCGGCCGCGGACTTCGCGGTCTTTACGCCGGGGTCCCGAGCGGGGATCCCGCTCTCGATCGTGCGCTCCTTCGCCGCACCTCCCGAAGCCGTGCGGGTGGACGAGGAGCTGCTGAACGACCGTGTGAGCGGGGCCGCCACGGGGCTGCTCGCGCTCGTCGGCGTCGAGACGGACCCGGTGCGCAGCCGCGAGCACATCCTTGTCTCGACGTTGCTCACGCGCGCGTGGCAGCAAGGGCAGGATCTCGACCTCGCGACCCTCATCGGCCAGGTGGAGGAGCCGCCGATCGAGCGGGTCGGCGCGATGGATATCGACCGCTTCTTCCCGAAGAAGGCGCGTGCGGCGCTCGCGCTGCGGCTCAACGGTCTGCTCGCGG
>JACDAF010000149.1 GCA_013695575.1 Chloroflexota bacterium
GTGTAGCGCTTCGCCCGCATCCGGTGCGCCAGGGTGCGGCGCTCGTCGTCGGACAGGCAGGCGAAAAGCGGGTTGACGCCGAGGTACTCAGCGACACGCGCGGCGTCCATGGGTGGAATGCTGGCAGCGCGGTCAAGCCGGGGCCAGCCGGGGTCAGCCGGGGTCAGCCGATGATCTCCTCGAGCCGCGGGCGGACCTCACCGATGAGCCGCTCGATGGTCTCGCGGTCGTATGGCGGCGTCATGCCGAACACGAATCCGCGGGCCCCGGCGCGCCAATGCTCGGCCAGGCGCTGCGCGACGGCCTCGACCGTCGGGATGCCCGGGAGCGGCAGCGCCGGGGAAGCGCTCATCCTGCTGCGCTCGCGTACCGTCGCCAACCGCTTCGTGACGCCATCCTCGGTGTCCCTTACGAGCATCCCGCCGCCGGTCGTCGGGAGGATCTCGGCATAGTCGCGCCCGACCTCAGCACAGTGCCGCTTCAGGATCGCGATCTTCCGAGCGATCACGGCGGGCGTGCCGAACCCGTGCCACATGTCGGCGTACCGCGCGGTGATGCGGAGCGTCACCTGCTCACCCCCGCCGCCGATGAGCAGCGGGAGGCGCTTCTGGATCGGCTTGGGCCCGCATCTGGCGTCCGTGATCGTGTAGTGCTTTCCCTGGAAGGTCGTGCGCTCCTGCTCGAGGAGGGAGCGCACGATCCGGCTGGCCTCGCGCAGCCGCGAGAGGCGGATCGGCACGGTGTCGAACGGGATCCCGTACATCCTGTGCTCCGCCTCATGCCACGACGCGCCCAGCCCGAGGATCGAGCGCCCGCCGCTGATGTGGTCGAGTGTCGCGGCCATGTTCGCGAGCACCGCCGGGTGCCGGTACGTGTTTCCGGTCACGAGCATCGCGATCCTGGTGTGCTTGGTGATCGCCGCCCAGGCGGCGAGGACCTGCCAGCCCTCGAGGTTCGGTCCCGTCGGATCGCCCGAAAGCGGCACGAAGTGGTCCCACGTCATGAGCGAGTCGTAGCCCAGCTCGTCGACGAGCAGCCCGAACTCGCGCATCTCGTCCCACGAGACGTACTGGGGGTGCAGCTGGATGCCGAAGTGGATGGGCGACCTCATGAGGAGATGCTCGGGCGCACGTCGCCCAAGGCCGGGATGATCTCGCGGCCGTACGTCTCGAGGATCGTCTCCTCCTCCCCGCTCATCAGATACACATTGAACTGGCTCACGCCGGCCGCGGCGAGCTCCCGCAGCTTGGCGACATGCTCCTCCGGCTCGCCGATGACGCAGAAGCGGTCGACGGACGCGTCGTCGACGAACGCTGCGTTGGACGAGCCGGACTCCGCGTGATGCCTGTAGTCGTACCCGGGCCGGCCGCGGACGTACGACGTCAGGTCTTCCGGCAATCCCTGCTCGCCATAGCGGCGGACCAGATCCACGACGTGGTTGCTCACGAGGGCGGGGAACCAGCGCACGCGCTCGCGCACGTCCTCGCGGCGCCCGACGTGCGCCGGCGCGGCGCACATGATCCCCACCTCATCCGCGCGACGCCCCTTGGCTGACGCGCCGTCGCGGAGCAGATCCGCGCACCAGCCCACGAGCGCAGGGTCGGCGATCTGGATGACCGCGCCATCGGCGATCCGTCCGGTGAGCGCGAGCGCCTTGGGACCGTAGCCGGCGATCCACACCGGGAGCCGGTGCGGCTCGGCCCACGTCAGCTCGAGCTTCGCTCCTTCGTGCTCGACGGCGCGCCCCTCGCAGAGCTCCCTGATAACGAGCGTCGCGCGCTCGAGATCCGCGAGCGTCGTCGGTCGCTTGCCGAGCACGCGACGGGCGGAGTCTCCGCGACCGATGCCCAGATCCATTCGTCCCTTCGAGAGGATCTGGAGGACGGCGAGCGTGCTCGCGGTGACCGAGGGCTCGCGCGTTGCGGGATTCGTGACGCAGGTCCCGAGCCGCAGGCGTTCGGTGCTCTGCGCCATCAGCACGAGCAGGGGATAGGGGTCCTTCCAAAGCACGTGGCTGTCGAAGATCCAGCCGTACTCGAAACCCCACCGCTCGGCAAGGCGAGTGAGCGACACGATCCGCTCGAGGGGCATGTCGGGCTTCAGCGTGAATCCGAACTGCACGTGCGGCGGAGTCTAGTTTTCGCGGGCGGTACCCTAGCCAGGCGAGACCGTGGCTCGCCCGGGCGGAGCCGCAGGGCCCGACACGACCGAAGCAGCTGCAGGCGGAGCATCTGCAGGCGGCCGAGGTCGTAGGGATGTGGCTCAGGTCGCGGGGATAGTAAGGAGCAGGCATGACGATGGTGAAGGCGGCGCTCGTGCAGAGCGCCTGGACGGGCGACAAGGCGTCGATGATCGGTAGGCACGTCCAGTTCATCGAGGATGCGGCGAAACAGGGCGCTCAGGTCGTCTGCCTCCAGGAGCTGTTCTACGGTCCGTATTTCTGCCAGGTGCAGGACACCAAGCATTACTCGTACTCCGAGAAGATCCCCGACGGAGAGACGACGAAGCTGATGCAGGAGCTCGCGCGCACGTACTCGATGGTCATCGTCGCGCCGATGTACGAAGAGGACCAGACTGGCGTCTACTACAACACCGCGGCCGTGATCGACGCTGACGGGAGGTACCTCGGCAAGTACCGCAAGACGCACATCCCGCATGTGAACGGGTTCTGGGAGAAGTTCTACTTCCGGCCCGGCAACATGGGATATCCGGTCTTCGACACCGCCGTCGGGAAGGTAGGCGTGTACATCTGCTATGACCGTCATTTTCCCGAGGGTGCGCGCATGCTCGGCCTCCACGGCGCGGAGCTCGTGTTCATCCCATCGGCGACGTCGCGGGGGCTTTCGATGCACCTCTGGAAGATCGAGCAGACGGCCCACGCGATCGCGAACGGCTACTGGGTCGGCACGATCAACCGCGTCGGCAGGGAGACCGAGTTCGGCCCGAACGACTACTACGGCAGCTCATACTTCGCCGACCCTCGCGGGAAGATCGTCGCGGAGGCGTCGGATACGGACGAGCAGCTCGTCGTCGCCGATCTCGACATGGACCTCGTGCGCGAGGTCCGCAACACCTGGCAGTTCTACCGCGACCGCCGGCCCGACATGTACAGCGACATGGTCGCTCCGTAGGTGGCGGTCACTGCCTCGCGCGGCGCGGACAACAGGCCGACGCAGATGCTGATCGGCGGCGTGTGGGTCGGTGCCGAGGACGGGCGCACCTTCGCCGTCGAGGATCCCGCTCATCGGGGACGCGTCGTGGTCGAGGTGCCGAGAGCCGGCCGGATCGACGTCGATCGCGCGGTGCGCGCAGCGGCCGCCGCATTCCCGGCTTGGAGCGCGACCCATTGGAAGGAGCGAGCCGCAGCGCTGTCGCGATCCGCGGATGCCATCGAAGCGGCGGCCGACGATCTCTCACGCCTGCTGTCGACGGAGACCGGTAACGCCCTGCGCAACATCTCGCGGCCCGAGGTGCGGAGCGTGGTCGAGGTGTTCCGCTACTTCGCGGGGCTCGCCAGCGAGCTGAAGGGCGAGACGGTCCCGCTCGGCGAGGGCGTCCTCTCCTACACGCGTCGCGAGCCCTACGGGGTGGTCGCCGCCATCGTCCCGTGGAATGTCCCACTCGTGCTCTCGGCCGTAAAGATCGCGCCCGCGCTCGCGGCCGGCAACACGATGGTGCTGAAGCCGTCCGCGTCGGCCCCGCTCGCGGTGCTCGAGCTTGCGCGGATGTGCCAGGAGCACCTGCCGAAGGGCGTCCTCAACGTCGTGACCGGCACCGGCGAGGAGTGCGGCATGCCGCTCGCCGAGCACCCTCTGGTGCGCAAGATCTCGTTCACCGGGAGCACCGACATCGGCCGCGCGGTGATGCGCACGGCGGCCGAGCGCATCGTGCCGGTCTCGCTCGAGCTCGGCGGCAAGAGCCCGCAGGTCGTGTTCGCGGACGCGCACCAGCCTGCCGTCGTCGACGGCGTCATCAGCGCGATGCGCTTCACGCGCCAGGGCCAGTCGTGCACCGCCGGCTCGCGGCTCTTCCTGCACGCGTCGATCTTCGACGCCTTCCTCGCCGATCTGGCCGCCAGGCTCGGGACGCTCAAGGTCGGTGATCCGCTCGATGAGGCGACCGACATGGGCGCGGTCATCGACGGGCGCCAGTTCGAGAAGATCTGCGGCTATATCGCGGAGGGCCAGGGGCAGCAGGGCGCGCGCACCGTCATCGGCGGGATACCGCCGGTCTCCGGGCCACTGGCCGAGGGCTACTTCGTCGAGCCGACGGTCATCGCGAACGTACGGAACGACTGGCGCATCGCCAGGGAGGAGGTCTTCGGCCCGGTGCTCGTCGCCATCCCGTGGGTTGACGAGGACGAGGCGGTCCGGATGGCGAATGACAGCCACTACGGCCTCGCGGCATTCGTCTGGACGCACGACGTGTCGAAGGCCCTCCGGACAGCACACCGGCTCGAGGCAGGATGGGTCCAGGTGAACCAGGGCCTCGGGCAGTTCCCCGGCCAGTCGTACGGCGGCTACAAGCAGAGCGGGATCGGCCGGGAATACTCGCTCGAGGGGATGCTCGAGGGCTTCACGCAACGGAAGAGCGTCACGGTCAACCTGACCCTGTAGCGCGCGAGTCGCTAGGAGCGCGCCTCCGCGGTCTCGAGACCCGTCGCCCTGCGGGCCGGCGTGAGCGGGATCTGCCAGAGCGTCGTCGACCAAGCCTGCCTGAACCCGAGCTGCGTGTTGATCCCGAGCATCTGCGCGTTCGTGCTCGCGTTGCCCGTGCGGACGAACCTCGCCGCCGGGCGCTCCGCCAGGATGCGCTCGAGCATCGCGGCCTTCATCCAGAGGCCGATGCGATGGCCGCGGTGCGCCGGCGTCGTCGCGGTCCCCTGCTGGTAGACGACGTGCGCGACCTGCGGGTCATAGGTGACCTCGGTGAAGCCCGCGCCGTCGCCGCTCTCCAGGTGGACCGCCACGACGAGCCACCATTCGATGCCCGCCTTGCGGAACCAGTCTTCGCGGTCGCGCACCTGCTTCTCGGTGAGCTTCCAATCGCCGAACGCGATGTCTCCGCGCGGGGCGTCGTTCATGCCGTTCGCGGCCTGGACGTAGGCCGACATCAGCTGCTCGGGCACGGAGCCATCGATACGTTCGAGGCTGTAGCCGGCGGGCGATATCGCGGCCCACTCGCGCACCTGCGGCCGGTCGACCTCGCCGATCACGAGCTGGTTCGTCTTCATCGCGAGGCCGGGCGTCGCGCCGATCGCCCGCGCGAAGCCCTCGCCGGCGGGGATGCGGTCGCTGGCGTTCCCGACGAAGGTGAGGTCATCGCGCTGGCCATCGACGGCCGCGACGACCTGTCGGAAGAGCGCACGGCCGACGCCGCGCCGGCGGTGCGCGGCGCTCACGGTCACGTCTGTCCAGCGCAGGTGCGCGTTCTCCGTGTCGTCGGTCCCGTATCCGACGTAACCGATCCCCGCCGCCCGCCCCTGCTGGTCGCGCGCCGCGAACACGGCGCTCCACTGCGACGGCGGCTTGATCCGCATCCGGCGGACGTACACCTCGAGCGGTGTGAGCGGGTCCTCCGGAATGCGCTCCTGGTCGACGGTCTGCCGCAGTCGTGCGGCCGTTTCGAGCTGCTCCTTCGGGAGCTCGCTCGGCTCGATCTGTTCGATCGCGTAGCCGTTCGGCTCATTCACCTGCGGCAGGCTAGCCGACCCGTCGTGGCCCACCATCACGTGCGATACGTTTGAACCCCGGACCCGTCGCCGACTTCGTCTGCCATGGACTCCGGGGACCCCTGCGGCCTCGTCGCGGCATAGCCGCTCCTCGCCTAGCATCCCGACACGCAGGAGGAGTCCGTGGGAAAGACGCTCATCGCGGGCGGCACGGTGGTCACGGCGTCGGATACGTTCAAGGCCGACGTGCTCGTCGACGGCGAGAAGGTCGCGGCCGTCGGAGTCGATCTCAAGGCGGACGGTGCTCGGCGCATCGACGCGAAGGGGAAGTACGTCATCCCCGGTGGGATCGACGTGCACACGCACATGGAGCTGCCGTTCGGAGGCACCTTCTCCTCCGACGACTTCGAGACCGGCACTGTCGCCGCCGCGTTCGGCGGCACGACGTCGATCGTCGACTTCGCGGTCCAGGGCATGGGCGAGCCGCTCGAGAAGGCCCGCGATCTCTGGCTGGGCAAGGCGCGCGGCAAGGCCGTCATCGACTACGGGCTGCACATGATCGTCCGCGACGTGTCCGACCAGGTGCTTCGCGAGATGGACGTCATGGTGAAAGAAGGCGTCTCCTCCTTCAAGCTCTTCATGGCCTACCCCGGCGTGTTCATGGTCGACGAC
This sequence comes from Chloroflexota bacterium, assembly GCA_013695575.1. Classification (GTDB taxonomy): domain Bacteria; phylum Chloroflexota; class Limnocylindria; order P2-11E; family P2-11E; genus JACDAF01. The sequence continues at coordinate 6,344 of JACDAF010000149.1, forward strand.
GCGTCGATCTTCAAGGCCCTCGTCCGGACCGGCGAGAACGGCGGGCTCATCTGCATGCACGCGGAGAACGGCGGCGTCATCGACGTCCTGGTGAAGAAGGCGCTCGCGGAGCGCAAGACCCAGCCGAAGTGGCACGCGCTCACGCGGCCGCCCGAGGCGGAGGGAGAGGCGACTGGCCGCGCCTACAAGCTCGCCGAGATGGCCGGCGGCGTCCCGCTCTACGTCGTGCACCTCTCCGCGGCGCAGGCGCTCGAGCAGGTACGGCTCTTCCGCGACCGCGGCCTCCCGGCCTACGCCGAGACCTGCCCGCAGTACCTCTTCCTCTCGTACGACAGCTACGAGGAGCCGGGGTTCGAGGGCGCCAAGTACGTCATGTCGCCGCCGCTGCGCGAGAAGTGGCATCAGGAGGAGCTCTGGAAGGGTCTCGCGCGCAACGACCTGCAGGTCGTGTCGACGGATCACTGCCCGTTCTGCATGAAGGAAGGCTTCAAGGGCCAGCCGAAGCAGAAGGAGCTCGGCAGGGGCGACTTCTCGAAGATCCCGAACGGCGCGCCCGGCGTCGAGACACGGATGGTCCTGCTCTACGACGGCGGGGTGCTTGGCGGCCGCATCACGCTGAATCG
>JACDAF010000151.1 GCA_013695575.1 Chloroflexota bacterium
CCCTCGGGGCGATCGCGCTCACACCGGGGACCGGGGAGCCCTTCGTCGCCTGGATGGAGTTCACGCTCGGCGGCGCCCTGCTCGGCTTCCTCATCTTCAACTTCCACCCGGCGCGGCTGTTCCTCGGTACGACCGGCGTGGCCTTCATCGGCACGATGCTCGCGGTGCTCTCCATCTTCGGGACCGCGAAGGTGGCCGCGCTGCTGCTCGTCCTCGGCGTGCCCATCATCGACACCTTCTATGTGCTCATCCGCCGATCGCTCGCGGGGCAGCCTCCCTTCGCGCCGGATCGCGGCCACTTCCACCATCGCCTCCTGGACGTCGGCCTATCGCACCGACAGGCCGTGCTGCTCATCTACGGGATCACGACAGGGCTCGCTCTCATCGCGGTGCTCGCCTCGGGCCGCACCCAGCTCGTGTCCTTCCTCGCCGTCGCCGTCGTGCTCGGCATCGCCGTCGTCGCTCTCGCGCAGCGCTCGACCAAGGCGGGCGAGCTCGATCCCGCGCTGTATCGGGACGGCGATGCCTAGACGGAAGGCGCGCCCGCTCCTTGGGACCTGCTCGTGGACCGACCCGACCCTCATCGACAGCGGCTGGTATCCCGACTCGGTCAAGGACAAGCCAGACGAGCGGCTGCGCTACTACGCCGAGCGCTTCCCGCTCGTGGAGAACGACGCCTCGTACTACGCGCTCCCTGGACCGAAGCAGGCCCAGCTCTGGACGGAACGGACGCCCGCGAACTTCGTCATGAGCTTCAAGGCCTTCGCGCCAATGACGACGCACCCGACGGACCCGAAGCGGCTGCCGAAGGATCTGCGCGAAGCGCTGACCAAGGACGTGCAGGCGAAGAGGCGCGTGTATCCGAAGGACCTGCCCCACGACGTGCAGAACGAGATATTCACGCGGTTCTGGGTCGCGCTCGAGCCGCTGCGCAAGGCGGGCAAGCTGGGAGCGGTGCTGCTCCAGTACCCGGACTGGTTCACGATCTCGCGCGCGAACAAGGAGGTGATCCTCCGTGCGCGCGAGCGGCTGCCCGATGACCGGCTCGCAGTGGAGTTCCGCAACGCGACTTGGATGAGCGACCGGAACCAGGAAGAGACCCTCGCGTTCCTCCGGCAGCACGGTCTCACCTACGTCGCCGTCGACGAGCCGCAGGGCTTCCCGTCGAGCATCCCGCCGGTGCACGCCGTCACCAGCGAGGAGCTCGCGATCGTCCGCTTCCACGGCCGCAACGCCGAGAACTGGAAGAAGCCGGGGCTCACCGCGGCCGAGCGATTCGACTACCGCTACTCGCCCGCCGAGCTCCGGGAATGGGTGCCGAAGATCGACGAGCTCGCGACCGAGGCGAAGGACGTGCACCTGCTCATGAACAACTGCTATGGCGATAAGGCCGTGAAGAACGCGGAGGAGCTGGGGGCGATGCTCGACGCGGGGCGCGACTAGCATCGCCCGCACGACCCTCTTGACAGTAGGAGCACCAGTGCCTGTCCGACCGCTCCGCGACTTCGTCCCGACCGAGCAGATCCGACAGATGGCGCACACGACGCGTCGATACAGCGGACCGTCCGCGCTCGCGTTCTCGCCGGACGCCAGGGCACTTGCGTACGTCTCCGACCGGAGCGGCACCTACTGCGCGTGGACCGTCCCGATCGCCGGCGGCGAGCCCTCGCTCGCGCTCGGGGTCGAGGGCGGCGCGGTCCGGAGCCTCTGCTGGGCGGCATCCGGGGACCTCATCGCCGCCGTCGACCGCGGCGGCACCGAGCGCTGGCAGCTGTACGTCACGCGCCCCGATGAGCGCATCGAGCCGCTCGCGGCCTCCGATGGCGATGCGGTGCAGCACCTGCTCTCCTGGAACGCAGCCTCCCCTGACGGGCGGCAGCTCGCGATCTCGAGCAACGCGCGAGAGCGCGCGGATGTCGATGTCGTCCTCGTGGACCTCGCGAGCGGCGCGCAGCGCGAGCTCGTGACGGGGCCGTCATGGCACGTGGCCGGTGGCTGGTCGCCGGACGGGCGCACGCTCCTCGTCATGCGCGTGCTCGACAACCTCGAGCAGACGCTGCTCGCCGTCGACGTCGCGAGCGGCGCGCAGCGGGAGCTCACGCCCCACCAGCACGAGGGGCAGCACGTGCCCGCGGGCTGGCTCGCGGACGCGGAGGTAGGCCCGCCCGGGGGCGGAGCGACGGCGCTCGTGATGACCGACGACGTCGGCGGACCGCGGCATCTCGACCTCGTCAC
>JACDAF010000178.1 GCA_013695575.1 Chloroflexota bacterium
GTAGAAGATGTCGCCGCGCACGTGCGCGTTGCGGGCCAGGGCGTACGCGCCGCCCATCATGAAGAGCGTCCCGTAGAGCGCGATGCTCACGTCGTACGCCCAGTTCGTCGGAGCGCGGAAGAACTTCGTCGCGAGGATGTCGTAGCTGACCACGAGCGTGAGGATGAGAACGAACCAGGCGAACGCCTTGCCCACATACATGCTCAGGCGGTCGATCCCGAAGAGCACGCGCTGCACCGATCGGCCCTCCTCGGATCCCATGTCTCTGCGGTCGTGATATGACGGGGTCCCTGGCCGCGCCAGGGACCCCGTCACGGGACGGCGCCGTGTTGTGCTACTTCTTGAAGAAGTGGTTCGTCGCGAGCGTCTGATCGACGACGATATCCGAGCGCAGCGTGCCGACGCGCTGCGCCCACGTGCGCTGCGAGTCGTAGATCTTCTTGAACACCGGACCGGTGTCCGGCTTCGTGGTCTCGCGCTCGATGATCTTGGACCAGGCGTCGAGCTGGGCCTGGAGCACGGACTGCGGCGTCTTCACGACCTGGATGCCCTTCGCCTTGAAGTCCGCCAGGTCCTTGCTGTTGCGGTCCATGAAGATCCAGGTCATATCGGCCGACTGCGCCATCGTCGCGTAGCGGACGATCGCCTTCAGATCGGCGGGAAGCGCGTCGTACTTGGTCTTGTTGACCTGCATCTCGAGGAACTCGGCAGGCTGGTGGTACGACTGGACCATCAGCACCTTCGCGATGTCCTGGAAGCCGAGGAGCTTGTCGGACGTCGGGTTGTTGAACTCCGCCGCGTCGATCCGGCCGGTCTGCAGCGCCGGAACGATGTCCCCGCCGGCGAGCGTCTGCACCGAGGCGCCGAGCTCGGTGAAGAGGTCTGCCGAGAGGCCGACCGTCCGGTACTTCAGGCCGCGGAACTGGCTCGCGTCGGTGATCGGCTTCTCCTTGAACCAGCCGAGCGGCTGGGTCGGCATCGGCCCGAAGAAGATGGACTGCACATTGAACTTCAGCGTCTTCTGCATGAGCTCGTCGTAGAGCTCCTGGCCGCCGCCGTAGTAGATCCAGCCGAGCACCGTTTCGGCGTCGATCCCGATCGCGGGGCCGGTGCCGAAGAGGCTGATCGCGCGGTGCTTGCCGTACCAGTACGCCGGGACCGCGAGACCACCGTCGAGCGTGCCGGAGCTGACCGCATCGACGATCTGCGTGAATGGCACAACCGCGTTGTTCGGCAGCGCGTCGACCTTGATGCGCCCGCCGCTCAACTCTTCGACCTTCTTCGCCCAGCCGGTGAGCATCTCGTGGAAGACGTCCTGCGGCGAGAAGCCGCTCTGGAACTTCCAGGTGATCGTCTGCTGCGGCTGGCCGGGGGCCTGTCCGACCCCCGGTGAGCCCGTGGCCTGGCTTGTCGGTGGGGCGTTCTGCGATAGGCAGGCCGTCGCGAGCGAGGCCAGCCCGGAGACGGATGCGTACTTGAGCAGACTTCTGCGGTCCAAGAGCAACCTCCTCAATCCCCCCGCCCTGGGGCGGGCGAGGCCAGTGGAATGCGCGCCGCCCGTCCTGTCAAGCGGAAACCCTCTTTCGAGCGGTGGAACCCTCCTCGGCCCCCAGGCCCGCGCCGCGCTGGGGCAGGAGCGTGAGCAGCGTTCCCCCGATGAGCGCGGCCAGCACGGACCCCGCGAGCACTCCCGTCTTGGCGGCCGCGATGAGGCGCTCGTCGCTGTAGGCGAGCTCGATGATGAACAGCGAGACCGTGAAGCCGATACCCGCGAGCGCGGAAGCTCCGACGATCCGGTCCCAGCCCACCCCTGCGGGGAGCGCGGCGATGCCCGCGCGCACGGCGGCGTACGACGCGAGCATGATCCCGGCGATCTTGCCGACCACGAGCCCGAGGATCACGCCGGCCGCGACCGGCTCGCGCAGCGATGCCGCAAGCCCCTCGAGCCGCACCACGACGCCCGCATTCGCGAGAGCGAACAGCGGCACGATGCCGAAGCTCGTCCACGGGTGCAGCTGGTGAGAGAGGCGTTCCGCCGGAGACGGCTCGGCCGCAGCCCCGGCTGGTACCGCCAGCCCGAGCGCGACCCCGGCGATCGTCGCGTGGACACCGGACTCATGGGTCGCGAGCCACGCCGCGCCGGCGAAGCCGACGAGGAAGACTGCTCGGCGACGGCCAGGCAGACGCCAGGATGTCGCGAAGGCCGCGACAGCGGCCGCGGCGACGACCAGGGGGAGCGCACGGATCCCATCGGAGTAGAAAACGGCTATCACGGCGATCGCTCCGATGTCATCGGCGATCGCGAGGGTGAGCAGGAACACCTTCAGGCCGAGAGGGACACGGGCGCCGAAGAGGCCGAGCATCCCGACCGCGAACGCGATGTCGGTGGCCATCGGTACCCCCCAGCCCCGGGCAGCCGGACCAGTGGGGTTGAGCGCGAGATAGAGGAGCGCGGGCGCGATCATGCCACCGAGGGCGGCGACGACAGGCAGCGCCGCGCGCCGGGGCTCCCGCAGCTCGCCGTCGACGATCTCGCGCTTGATCTCGAGCCCGACCACGAAGAAAAAGAGCGCCATGAGGAGGTCGTTGATCCAGCCGCGGAGGTCGATCTCGAGGGCGACGGCGCCTGCGCCGAGGCGCAGCACCTGACGCCAGAAAGCCTCGTAGTGCCCTGGGGCCGCGGCGTTGGACCAGGCGAGCGCCGCGATCGCGGCGGCGAGGAGGACGAGGGCGCCCGCGACCTCGACGGTGATGAATTCGCGGATCATCCCGACGGAAGGGTTGCGTGGCTTCGGAACCGAAGAGCCTACCGGTGGGTGAGCGCGCTCACGCCAGGCGTGGGTCGATCCGCTCGGGATCGATCCCGAAGTCCGCGATCGCGGCGGTCACCTCCGCGGCGGATCCCATCTCGGTCTGCGCGAGCGCGTGGAGCGAGGCGACGGTGATGTGCTCGGCGTCCACCTCGAAGTGCCGC
>JACDAF010000192.1 GCA_013695575.1 Chloroflexota bacterium
GGCTCGGAGCGCGGCGCGCGCTCCCGCACACGCGTGCTCGCGGGCGCACCGCGCGAGCTGCCGGCCCAGTCGGTTCCCCGGCCGGGTCCGCGCGACGGCGCCGTCCTCGACCGGGCGTACCGGCGACGGCGCGGTCGGTATCGCGGCGACGTAGAGCGACCCGGCATCGTCGGCGCAGAGGGCTGCCGTTGCGAGCGGGGCAACCGGCGATTCGCGCAGCCCCTCGTCCCGGTACGCGGGGTGAAGTGTGCGCGTGTACCCGGCCGGCAGCACCGCACCGAGCGCCCAGCGCGATTGCCCGAGGGGTCGCGCGTGGCCATGACGATCAAGCCCTTCCGCCTCGCGCGCGAGCGGGACCAGCGTCGAGCCCGCCGGGAGCGGGACCGCGGTGCCGATCTCGACCGTCCGCTCACCGTCGAACGCGCAGGCGCCCCAATCGGCGGAGACGTACACGCGGCCGGAACGATCGGAGTGGACGGCGGAGAACATCGACTGAGTATGGGAACGGCGCGCCCGCGGAGCTTGGTCCCTTGCTGGTCAGCGCCCCAACGGGTTCACCAAGGCCCCGTTCACCTTGGTCTCCCAGTGCACGTGCGGTCCGGTCGTCACACCGGTCAAGCCGATCGACGCGATCGGCTGGCCTGCCGCGACGGCCTGGCCCACGCCGACGAAGACGGCCCCGGTGTGGAAGTAGCAGTTCTCCACCGCGCCGCTCGCCACGCATACCCGGAGCCCACCGACCGCGACCCAGCCGGCGCTGCTCACGACGCCGCCTTGGACCGACACGATCGTCCTGCCGTACGGGGCGGCGATGTCGACTCCGGAGTGCCATGCCGACATGTACTGCGTGATGAGGCCGGCGACGGGCATTCCGAGCGCCGGCCGCGGGGCGGGGGCCGTTGGATCGCGCTCGGCGGGAGCGATGGGCGACGATGAGCGTGCGACCGCGGCCGGGCTCTCCAGCTGCGCGTCCACGGCCTGGTATACGAGGCCGGGAAGGACGGCGCCGGGCACGAAGAGGAGCTTGCCGGGCGCAAAGAGCTCGGGCTCGAAGTGCAGGCGGTTGTAATCCTTGATGACCGCCGCATCCACCTTGAACCTGGCCGCGACGGACTCGAGGGTGTCGCCCGCGGCGAGCTCGAAGAGCGCGCCGTCAGCAGGTGGGATGCGGATTCCCTTGCCGACGGGCAGGTTGACCGGGTCGGTGATGCCGTTCGCGAACGCGAGCGCCTCCGGCGAAACGCCATAGAAGTTCGCAAGGCTTGACAGCGTGTCGACCCGTCCGAGGGTGTACTCACGGATGGGCCGCAGGCCCTCGGCGTTCACCGTGAGCGGGCTCCGGCCGGCCTGGATGGTCCCGCCGCGGGACAGGGTCTGCGCTCGAGGCCCCTCGACGGCCGAGGTGAGTCCGAGCGCATCGGTGGGGGGCCCGGAGACCGCCGCCGCTGACGCGGCGACCGGAAGCGACAGGACGAGCGCGGCGACCGCGCAGTTGACGGTCCAGCGGAGCGCGTGGGTGGTCGCGACCGATCCGACCTCGCCGGCTCGAACGCCATCAGCGATACCGCGGAGGTGGTCGCCGATCTCGTCGCGTGACCGGCGGAGGCGCTGTCTCAGATCAATGACCCAGGGCTGCGGCGGGCGGCGGACGGATCGTGTGGCGCGCGCGCGCATCCGCCATCTCTGCACTGGATCCAAATCGCTCCCCCAACGCGAGTGCTGTACGCTTTTCGTACGGCAGTACTAGGACCCGGTCACCATACTCGCGGGGTTCGGGAGGTGTCAACCCGGCAACGGCCGGATAGCAGCATGGATACCAAACCGACCGCACGCGCCCCGCCAGTCCGGCGAGAGCGCCAGAAGCGAGCGCGTCGCGACCCCGCTGGGGAACGAAGAGCGCGCGTGCCACGTCGCGTTTGCTCCAGGGAGATGCCGTTCGTACGCTACGGGTCCCGTGCCCGACTACAACCTGTCCTACTTCTATGTCTTCGCGTTCTTCGTTGCGGCGGCCATCTTTATCACCCTGCTGCTGGGTCTGGCGCGGCTCATCGCGCCGCGCAAGGTGACGGTCGAGAAGGCGCGCACGTACGAGTCTGGCGAGGAGCCTGTCGGGCAGGCGTGGAGCCGGTACCCGACGCACTTCTACGTGTTCGCTCTGCTGTTCGTCGTCTTCGATGTCGAGGTGATCTTCCTCTTTCCATGGGCCGTCCTGTTTCGCACGCTCGGGTGGTACGGCCTCGTGGAGATGGTCATTTTCATCGCGATCCTGGTCGTCGGCCTCTACTACGCCTGGCGGAAGAAGGCGCTGAATTGGTACTGAGCCCACCCAGGTCCGCGATCGATATCGTCGCGCTCGCGCAGCACGTTCGCGCGGCGGTGGGAGATCGTGCCGTGGTGAGCGTTCTGCACGACTTGGTGGTCATCGACGTGCCGCGCGAAGGGCTTGTCGACGTCGCACGGCTCGTGCGTGACGATCCCGCGACCCGCTGTGATCTCTACTCCGTCAATGCGGGCGTCGACACCGGCACTGGGGAGATGCGGTCCGTGACGTTCGTCGGCGGCACCACGACGCACGCCTTCGTGATGCTGCGGACCAGCTGCAGCGTCGAGGATCCACACGTCCCGACGCTCTCCGGTGTGTGGGAAGGCGCGAACTGGTGCGAGCGCGAGACGTACGACATGTTCGGGATCGAGTTCGACGACCACCCGGACCTTCGCCGGATCTTCCTGGAGGAATCGTTCCCCGGACACCCGCTCCGCAAGTCGTTCCTGCCGCCGCGCAGCGACGCGAGAGGTGGATGAGGTGAGCGAGCGAGGGCGTGAGCAGGTGGCTCGGTGCCGATAGGCCCGTTCGGGATCGACCCAGGTATCTGGGCGCCGCTGCGCCTGCTCCTCGCCGTCGCGCTCACCCTGTTCCTCGTGCTGAACGGTGCACTGCTGATGATCTATCTCGAGCGGAAGATCCAGGCGATCATCCAGGACCGCACGGGTCCCCACCACGTCGGACCGTTCGGCCTGCTGCAGACGTTCGCGGACGCGATCAAGCTGCTTTCGAAGGAGGACGTCCGCGCGAAGGCGACCGACAAAGCGTTCTTCCTGATGGCGCCGATGATCGTCTTTTCGCCGATGGTCGCGTCCTTCGTCGTGCTGCCCTTCGCGCCGGACTTCGTCGGCGCCGATCTCAACATCGGTCTTCTGTATCTCACGACGCTTGGCTCCATGGCGGTGCTCGGCATCGTCATCGCCGGCTGGGCATCCAACAACAAGTACTCGCTCATCGGCGGCCTCCGCTCGGCGGGCCAGCTCATCTCCTATGAGGTGCCGCAGATCCTCTCGCTCGTGACCGTGGTCCTGGTCGTGGGATCGCTCTCGATGGTCGACATCACGCGCTCTCAAGCCGGACCGTTCGTGAACTTCCTGGTCCTGCCGTTCGCGTTCGTCGGCTACTTCATCGCGGCGCTCGCGGAAACGAACCGGACGCCGTTCGATCTTCCTGAGGCCGAATCCGAGCTCGTCGCCGGCTATCTCACCGAGTACTCGGGCATGCGCTGGGGCACCTTCCTCGCGCTCACCGAGTACGGCGAGGTGACCGTGGTGTGCTCGATCATGACGACGCTCTGGTTCGGTGGCTGGCAGGGCCCCGGCGTCGACGCGCTGCCCGCGCTCGGGATCGTCTGGTTCACGCTCAAGGTGTACGTCTTCGTGCTGGCCTTCATGTGGGTGCGCGCGACGCTGCCCCGCATGCGCATCGACCAGCTGATGGACTTCTGCTGGAAAGTGCTCATCCCGATGGCGTTGGTCAACATCCTCGCCACCGCGGTGCTGCTCCTGGCGTTCCCTGGGAACCTGTGGCCGATCGCGATCGTGAACTGGGCGCTCGTCGCGGCGCTGGTATTTGCCCTGCCGGCGCTCCAAAAGCGGCGTCTCCGCACCTTCCGCGAGCGCACGCGCCTGAGCGCTGCCTGACCGCATGACCTTCGATTTCCTCGAGATGGTCCTGTTCGCGATCCTGGCCATCGCGATCGTCGGCGCCGGCGCCGCCGTCGTGCTCGTCGGCCGGATCACCTCGGCTGCGCTCTTCATGGCCTTCACGTTCCTGTGCATGGCGGGCATGTTCCTGCTGCTCGGCGCCGAGACGATCGCGGCGTTCCAGGTGCTCATCTACGTCGGCGCGATCACGGTCCTGATCCTGTACGGCGTGATGTTCACGCCGCAGGGCTCGCGCGACTACGGGCTGTTCTTCCAGAAGCAGACCCCCTGGGCCATCGTGTTCGTGGCGTTCCTGGCGGTGCCGGTGATGGTCTTCGCGTCCTCGTTCCAGGACGGGCGGCCGCTGGCGCGCGGAGGCGATCTGGTGCCGCTGGCGACGAGCCTCTTCGGCGACTTCGCCTATCCCTTCGAGGTCGCGTCGGTGCTCCTGCTCGCTGCCCTGGTCGGCGCGATCGTGCTCGTGAAGCGTGATGACGAGGAGATCCGATGACGCCCGCGGTCCCGCTCGGCGCGTTCATCGCGGTCTCGGCGGCGCTCTTCTTCATCGGATGCGCCGGGGTGCTCACGCGCCGCAACGCCGTCGTGATCCTGATGTGCGTCGAGCTGATGCTGAACGCGGCGAACCTGGCGCTCGTCGCCTTTTCGCGCCGGTACGGCGCGACCGACGAGCGTGGCAGCGTCTTCGTGGTGTTCGTGTTCGTGGTCGCCGCCGCCGAGGTCGCGGTCGGTCTCGCGATCGTCCTCTCCGCCTACCGCACGCGGCCCGTCGTGAACGTCGACGAGGCGCGCGCCATGAAAGGCTGAGGCGATGAGCGCGGCGGAGGGCACCGGAGCCGCGGGAACCTTCGTGCCATTTGTCTGGCTCATCGCGGCGTTCCCGCTGGCGGCCTTCCTGATCAACGGCCTCTTCGGAAAGCGTTGGCTGGGCCAGAGGAGCGGATGGCTCGCCTCCGCGTCGATCGGCGCCTCGGCGCTGCTGTCGATAGGCGTGTTCAGCGACGTCCTTCGTGGCGCGACGAGCACGACGGTGACGCTCTACCGCTGGATCGGCGTCGGCGATCTCAGGGTGGACGTCGCCGCGCTCGTCGACCCGCTTTCGGCCGTCATGCTCCTCGTCGTCACGGTCGTGTCGTTCCTCGTGCACGTGTACTCGATCGGGTACATGGAGCACGATCACGGCTTCTACCGCTTCTTCACGTGGCTCCCGCTCTTCGTGTTCGCGATGCTCATCCTCGTCCTTGCCGACAACTACCTCCTCATGTTCGTCGGCTGGGAAGGTGTCGGTCTCTGCTCGTACCTGCTCATCGGGTTCTGGTTCGAGCGGCCTGAGCCGGTCTTCGCAGCCAAGAAGGCGTTCGTCATGAACCGGGTGGGCGACTGGGGGTTCATGATCGGCATGATCGTCACGTTCCTCGTCTTCGGCTCGATGAACTTCACAGAGGTCTTTGGGCAGGTGGAGATCGCGGAGCAGGGCGTTCTCGGCCTCATCTGCCTCGCCTTCTTCCTTGGCGCGACCGGCAAGTCCGCACAGCTCCCGCTCTACTCCTGGCTGCCCGACGCGATGGAGGGACCGACGCCGGTCTCGGCGCTCATCCACGCCGCGACCATGGTGACCGCGGGGGTCTACCTCGTCGCCCGGTCGACGCCGCTCTTCGAGGCCGCCGGAGGGGTGCTGGTCGTGGTCGGCGCGGTCGGCGCGGTGACCGCGATCTTTGCCGCGACGATCGCGCTCGTCCAAACGGACATCAAGCGCGTGATGGCGTACTCGACGGTCAGCCAGCTCGGCTACATGTTCCTGGCGCTCGGCGTCGGCGCGCCGATCGCCGCGATCTTCCACCTCGCGACGCACGCGTTCTTCAAAGCGCTCCTGTTCCTTGGCTCTGGCTCGGTCATCCACGCCATGGCCGGGGAGCAGGACATGCGGAAGATGGGCGGACTGCGCCGGAAGATGCCGCTCACGTACTGGACGATGCTCATCGCCGGCGGCGCGCTCGCCGCGGTGCCGCCGCTCGCCGGGTTCTGGTCGAAGGACGAGGTCGTGGGCGCCGCATTCACGAACGGCTACCCCATCCTCTGGGCGGTCGG
>JACDAF010000222.1 GCA_013695575.1 Chloroflexota bacterium
AGGCGAGCGCCGCGCGGACGTCGTCCTCGCCAAGCCGGAGGTACTCCGTCGTGGCCGTGACGCCCTTCTGGTTGGCGCGCCAGGTCTCGACGATGTGAGCGACGAGGAGGCGCGGCCTGCTCAGCAGCGCGGGGACCCTGCCGGAGATCTTGGCGACGAAGGTGATGCGAGGATGCCGATCACGTCGGAGGCCTTCCTCGACATAGCGGTTGACGAGCGCGCTCTGGGGCAGCCGCTCCGAGCGCGCTCGTTCGGCGAGGCGATCCCTCGTGCCGGGGTGCATACGGAGCGAGAGGTGCGACTTGGCCATCTGCCACACAGGTTAGCACGTTGTGCTACATCGTTGCACAGGTCGCGACATTCGCTACCGCCACCAGACCTCCTTCAGCACCCGCATCGCGTTGCCGCCGATCGCCTTCGAGATATCGGTGTCGGTGTAGCCGTGCTTCACGAGCCAGCGGACGATGTTCGGCATGGCTTCCGCCGGGTTCTCGATCCCGTCGACGAACTCGACCTCCTTGAACTCGGGGCCTGACTTCGCGGCGGCGATCGAGAGCTGCTTCGCGAAATAGTGGTGCAGGCCAACGTGGTCGCCGAAGAGCGTGTCCGGCCCGAAGCCCGCGTGATCGATGCCGATGAGGTCCACGCAGTACTCGAAGTGCTCCATGAAGCCCTCGATGGAGTGCTGCTTGTGCTTCTCGGTCAGGGTCGTGTGCGGCGCCGCCTCGATGCCGATGACGCCGCCACGCTCGGCCATCGCCTTCAGCACCTCGTCCGGCTTCATGCGCCGGGTGTTCCAGAGAGAGCGCGCGCCGGCGTGCGTGATGAAGATCGGCTTCTCTGAGGCCTCGATCGTCTCCAGCGAGGTCCGGTCGCCGGAGTGCGAGATGTCGATCGCGATGCCGAGCTTGTTCATGCGCTTCACGGCCTGTCGCCCGAACTCGGTGAGGCCGCCGTCGGTCTTCTCGCGCAGTCCGGAGCCGAGCGTGTTCGCCTCGCTGTAGGCGATGCCCGACGAGCGGATACCGAGGCCGTAGAGGATGTCGAGGCGGTCCACCTCGTTCTCGATCGGCGTTGCAGCCTCGAGCGACGGGATGAACGCGATCTGGCCGTCGGCCTTGGCGCGCTCGATGTCCTTCGTCGTGTCGCAGCGGATGACGAAGTCCTGGTGCGCGATGTCGGAGAGGCGCATGCCCAGGTCGAAGACGATGTCGTCCCACTTCCAGCCGGCGCGCGACGTGATCGTCGCGGTGCCGTCCATCAGGCAGTCGAAGACCGCGTCGAGGCCCGAGACGGAGAGGCCCTCGTAGCCGGTGACGTCACGGCCCTGACGGCGGTAGTCGGCGAGGTCGCCGAAGTCCTTCGGCACGATGAAGCAGTGGTCGTGCAAGGAGATCACGAGCTCGTCGGTGAGCAGGCGCTGCACGCGGGCTTCCTCGGCGTCGGAGACCTCGACCTTCTTCGAGGGCGCGCGGTCGAGCTCCTTCGCGAGCTCGAAGGCCTTGTAGTCGGTCCCCGCCTCGAGATACTGGAAGGAGCGGTATCCGGTGTAGGTCGGATAGGTCTTGGTCTTCACGCGCTCTGCCTGCTTTGCCACGTTTCTCCCCCTTTTGTCGCTGGCCCTTGTGTCGCTGGCCCTTGTCGCTAGCCGCCGGACCAGGACACGGCGCCCCCGTCGATCGAGACGATAGTGCCGCGCGACGCGGAAAAGCGCGCGACGCGGTCGTTGATGCGGGCCGCCTCCGCCGGCGAAGGTGCCCGCGCTTCGCAGCGCTCGTCGAGCACGGCCGGGTGTAGCCGCGCGGCCGTCACCGCAAGCCGCCCGTCGGGCCCGGGCGCGAGCGTGAAGCGCGCGACGTACGTCTCGTGCGACTCCGCGTGGTCGCCCATCACGTACGCGCGTGAGGGGCTGTCGAGGCGCAGCGTCGTCGGCGTCGCGAGCGGATGGAACAGGTAGTTGCCCAGGCTGTAGCAGACGAGCCCACGGCGCCCGCCGGAGACGACCTCCTCGATGCCGAAGACCGTGTGTGCGTGGTGGCCGAGGATGAGATCGACACCGGCCTCGACCGCGGCGCGCGCAAGCGGCGGTTGGTAGTCGGCGAGCGGACCCTGGAACGGCGCCTGCCACGCCGGCGGCACGCCCCAGTGCAGCGCAAGCACCACGGCATCCGCGCCCGCGCGTGCCGTCCCGATCGCCGCCACAAGCCGTGCCACATCGTCGGCGCGCGCCTCGGTCGCGGTCCACGGCGCGGTCCCGGGCTGCTCGTCGATCAGCATCGCGTCGGCGTCGTAGGTCGTGCGAACGCGGACCGCCGCGAGGCCGGCGCGGTCGGGTCGCGCCTCGAAGCCGACCGGCACCGTGGATGCGAACGACAGGAAGGCGACGCGGTGGCCCTTCGCCTCGAGCATCACCGGCGCCGACGCGGCGTCGATGTCGGCGCCGGCGCCCGCGTGGCGCACCGTCGCGGCATCGAGCGCGGCGAGCGTCGAGCGAAGGCCGGACTCGCCCCAATCCATGATGTGGTTGTTCGCGAGCGACACGACGTCGCACCCGAGATCCCGCAGCCACCCGGCGGCCGCCGGCGGGCTCTTGAGGCGGATGAGCTTCGATGCGGGAACACCGCCGTCCGTCAGCGGAGCTTCCTGGTTGGCGATGCGCAGGTCCGCCGCATCCCACGGCTCGCGGTAGGTATCGGGCGCGGGCACGTGGTGCAGCGTGATGTCACCGACGGCGGCGAGCTCGACGGTCATGCGCGCATCCGCGGGTCGAGGGCGTCCCGGATCCCGTCGCCGAGGAAGTTGAACGCGAGCACGACGACGGTCACCGCCAGCCCCGGATACATCGCGAGCGACGGCGACGTGAAGACATACTGCTGCGCCTTCTGGAGCATGTTGCCCCAGGACGCGGTCGGCGCCTGGACGCCTAGGCCGAGGTAGCTGATCGCCGACTCGGTGAGGATCGCGTACGCGACGCCGAGCGTCGCCGACACCGTGAGGGACGGCACCGCCTGCGGCAACACGTGGCGGAGCAGGACGCGAGTGCGGCTGACGCCGAGCGCCTCGGCGGCGACGACGAACTCGCGGGCCTTCCAGCGCAGCGTCTCGCCATAGACCACGCGCGCGACCGGCATCCACGACACGGCACCGATCACGAGCACGAGCGTCGTGATGCTCGGCCCGGTCACGGTGATGACGACGAGGATGACGAAGAACGCGGGCACGGCCATCATCCCGTCCGTCACACGCATGAGCACCGCGTCGGCGGCGCCGCCGTAGAACGCGGCCACAGCACCGACGAATGTGCCGAGAATGAGCGCGGTCGCCATCGCGGCGAGCCCGACCACGAGCGTGACGCGCGCGCCGCTCAGCAGACGCGCGAGCTCGTCACGGCCGAGATCATCGGTCCCGAAGGGGTGAGCCGGGCTCGGGCCAGCGAGCGCCTGCGCGGCGTTCGTCGTCTCGGGCGGCACGCGCCACACGAGCGGCCCAAAGAACGCGAGCACGTACACGACGATGAGCACGACGAGCGCCGGGAACGCGCGGCGGTCGCGCGCGAGCACCTGCCAGGCGGAGACCGACCGGCGCTCCTTCACGCGGCGAGGCGCACGCGCGGATCGAGCCAGGTGTACGCGAGATCGACGACCAGGCTCGTCAGGATCGCGACGAGCGCGACGACCATCGTGATACCCATGATGAGCGGATAGTCGCGGCCGTTGGCGGCCTCGAGCGCGAGCCGCCCCATACCGGGCCAGCCGAAGACCGCCTCGGTGACGACCGCACCGCCGAGGAGTCGCGGCAGCAGCGTCCCAATGACACTCACGACGGGGATGAGCGCATTGCGCAGCGCGTGCACGTACGTGACGACGATCGGCGCGAGGCCTTTCGCGACGGCGGTGCGGACGTAGTCCTGCCCAAGCACCTCGAGCAGCGATGAGCGCGTGAAGCGCACGACGCTCGGGAGGATCGTGGTCGCGAGCACCACGCTGGGCATCGCCAGGTGCGCGAGTCGGTCGGCGAGCGAGTCCTCCCCCACCGTCACCATCCCCGCGGAGGGCAGCAGGCGCAGCTCCACAGAGAAGATGAGGATCAGCACGATGCCAAGCCAGAACGCGGGCACCGACAGGCCGAGCACCGAGAACAGTCCGACCGCGTGATCGACGAAGCGGTTGCGCCGCAGCGCCGAGACGACGCCGAGCGGGATGCCGAGCGCGATCGACGCGCCGAGGC